>NZ_JAVDUS010000011.1:0-258896 GCF_031456485.1 Bacillus sp. 3255 | reverse complement strand
TGCTCTAATGGGCATACTTCAACTATTGGATCTATTAAGCTTAACCTCCTGTTGCACACTATAAGACTTTAACAGAAGCAATTTCCTTCCCAGCCTATCCGCTGACAAGAAGATGCCAAGACTGCATGATCGATTCGACAAGCCCAAATACAGTTGTAGTTATTCCACGAATTTTATCCACAAAGCAACATTTGAGTCCTCGCAACGGTGACAATCAGTTTATGACTCTTTCCTACGTTGAATACCTAACGCATACCGCCACTTTGCGCCGATTCCCAACCCCTTCTGACTTATTGCAGCTATCTCCGTAGCGAATGGTACAGATCTGGATGCAACATTACTGCCCGGATTGATTGATGGCACGGCAATCACCGCTCCGGGTGGTCATTCGGATCGATGAACTCAGAAATGTAATTATTTTAGGCAATGCTTTTTTGGCATATTTGATATGCCTGTAAAGTCTTTCTTTCGCCTCTTTATCTACATGCCAATCGCTTGATATGGAATGGATAAATCATTAAACTTCTGTGTGCTGTCAAAAAAGATATTCAATAGTTATTTAAAAGGCTGTCGATTTCTCGACAGCCTGGACAGAAGAATTACTTCTGCTGTTCATTGTATTTCAAATGTAAAATGGGGTAAGGGCGGCCTGCTCCATCCGTCAAATCTTCACCGATTATTCCGAAGCCGCTTTTTAAGTAAAACCTTGTCGCATTCTCATTTTGTTTATTCACATCAACGGACGTGATCCCAAAACCATTGATGCATATTTGCATAATTTGTTTCCCATACCCTTTGCCAATTTTATCGGGATCGAGAAATAGTGCTTCCAAGTGATTTTCATTGATGGCGGTAAATCCAATGATAGAGTCTTCGATATACCAGAGACGTACATCAAGATGAGGAAAATACATGGGTAATTCTTTTTTGATTTCCTCTTTATCCTTAAAATTCAAAAAATGATGAGTGGCCATTACCGATCTTTCCCAAAGATTTATAATAATATCATAGTCATTATCGGTTGCTTTTCTGTTTTGTATCATTTCGTTCTGCTCCTTTTTCTTATTAATTTATCACGCTCCTTTCATCACATTTTTGAAGATGATGATCGTATATCTCCAATTGATATATGTCTTCATGCTTACCACTCTTTTCGGAATTATATTAATCGATTTACAATCGCGGCGATCTGTCCCTTGTTTTTGCACTATCGTCTCCCGATAGCGTAATGAACTCTGTCGGATGCCACTGAATCTCATTTTACAAAAATCCATCCTCGGGTTCACCAACATTAAAACCTAATACTTTTGTTGCTTCCGATTTAAAACTTTCAATCCAAGAATTCCAGTCGCTATCATTCAGCTGTGCAAAGAATGATAATCCACTTGGTTCGACTGAAGCATAAATAAATATGTCATTATCTTCTTGTCCAAACCAATAAGGAACTCCATTTTTATACCCTATCCATCCTGGCATACTTTCATATAAATTAGAAAATTATCTTGCCCTTTAGCTTAAAGGCAATTGCTTTAATCCAAAATAACTGGGGCTATTAAAGAAAAAAATATTGTTCCAATAAAAAAGTAAATTGTCGAAGCCATATACCCAAAGTTCTTTTTAAAAATTGCAACAAAAACAACTGAAAGAAGAGGTATTGCCCAAACAAAGCAAATCAAGTATTTCATTCCAAAATGTGCTGCTAATGAATTAATGTACATTGGAATTCCAATCATTAACCATAAAACAGAGAAAAAGAGTCCCACCATTATAGATGTAAGTAATTTAGGTTTTCCCACTAAATTCCCCCCTCACTTCCTCTTCGTTAAAACTTTATACGATTCCATTACTTGGTAGTTGCGTTAATCTGCCCGTTACTTCAATGAAACAAGGACAGCTACCTGGCGAGGCGATCTATCCCTTGTTTATGCACTATCGTTCATAGTTAGCGGAATGATTTAAATCAATGCAACATCAACTTCAATCGAGAGGGAACTGCCCTTACACAAGCAAACGCTCATTTAAAAATCGATTATCCCTGACGATTTTTCTTACCTTCTTCATCGTATCCGCGTGTTTGGGCACTCCAGCAATTCGGTCAAGCAACAGCCACCTCAGGCAGGCAAGCGCTTCAAAGATCCCCAACTCCGCCGTCGCCAGGGGCATTTCCTCTTGATATTTGTATAAAAACGTAAGGCTTTTGCTCTCGCTCAAATAGATACGCAGAAGCAGACAAGCCCATGACAGATCGTATCTAGGATCCCCTAATTGCCCGTTCGTCCAGTCGATCACTGTGTATTGTCCATTCTCTTCTAGAATATTCCCTAAATTGAAATCGCCGTGAATCAACCTGTCCATTTTCATATCCGCGGAAGCGACGAGCCGGATCAGTTCCTCTTTCATCGCCGGAAACGCCTCGATCCCCTGGAAAAAATACTCAACAAAATCATACCTAGCTAGCGCCCTACCCTCCAATCCTTCCGGAGATAGCCGGTGAATGTCGGCAAAGGCAGCAGCAATTTTCTTAAAAATGCTCGGGTTCACCTTCGTCACAGCAGTACCATGATAGAGGGTCAGCAGCACACTGTCCCCAGTTTTGGTCCGCCCATAGCCGATCGGCTCGGATACACTGATTCCTTGACGACGAAGAGCTTTCAAAAGGCAATATTGACGTAGGACGTCGGGTTTCGAGTGTTTGTTCCACACCTTCAGTACAAAATGCTCTTCCCCTTTTGTGATCTTAACCACATCTGCCTCAAACCCCGGTGAAAGCGGGACAAACGTCAGTTCAGCTCCTGAAATAACCAGATTGTTTAAAATTGGGTTTTGTTCATGCCATTCAATATTCGCCAATGAGTCGTATATAGTTTTTCCTGCTATCATACCTCACCTCTGGTTATTTACTCCTTCCAGGAAATTCAACATTTAGCCGCGTTATCCTGCCCGTTACTTCAATAAAACAGGGAGCAGCTGCCGGCCGTGGCAATCTACTCCCTTACTTTTGAACTAATGTTCCCTGTTAGTTGAAAAATTATCATTTGAGTAGCGAACTGCGTAATTGTTGTTGCACCTGTCGTTTGACAAGAACATGCAGCGGCGCTGGTTCACCATCTTTCTTTTTTCGAGAAACGAATAACGGATCATTGGAGAGATATTCGCCGCACTCGGCCAGATGTTCCCGGATTGCTTTAGCCGAAACATCGCCAATTGGGATTAAGGGTCTTGTTAGTTTTTCTTCTCGCAGTGGAACGATATGGGTCCCGAATCATCCTTTTCTCATCCAGCACATCCGAGATTCGCAGCTTGAGTAGATCGCTAAATTTAATTGAAAAGAAACAGCGGCGGACTATGACTTGAGGAAATTTGCCGCCGCTGCTTTTATTGAGCTAACAGTTGCAAGGTAAGCATTTGTTGTCATCTCCAGCTTTTATCGGGCCAGAAAACAAGTATTTAAAATCCACATTACCATAAGCAGGCATGTTATGGGGTAAATGTTATAATGTTTAAATCACGATTATTGGCTGTACTTGAAGTAAGGTTGGTAGCTATCGTAAAAATGACTCTAACGGAGTACGTCGAGGTAGTAGTAGCTGGTGCAACATCTACCTGGGTACTTGCTAATGGATATCTATGAGTCCCTGCACTTGGTTGATTTGCATTAAAAATCCTTGTATCAATTAATGTTGCATCTCGATATAATCGCATTTCAAAACGCACTGACCAGTTCGCAGTAGTAATTATTTCAATAGATAAAGAATAATCAATTTTTAACAGCTGGTTAACCACAACACCTTGAGTAACACTTACAACTGTTACTTCTGTGTTTAATGGTGGAAAAACATTTATTGATCCTGCGTTTTCAGCAAAAGCTAAAGTTGGTGAAATACCAGTTGGACCGGTTGCACCAGTGGCTCCTGTTGCTCCCGTTGGGCCTGTTGCTCCTGTTACCCCCGTTGCTCCGGTAGCTCCAGTCGCTCCTGTTACCCCAGTTACCCCTGTTGCTCCTGTTGCTCCTGTTACCCCTGTTGCTCCTGTTGCTCCTGTTACTCCTGTTGCTCCGGTTGCTCCGGTTGTTCCTATTGCACCCGTTGCTCCGGTTGCACCCGTTGCTCCAGTTACTCCAGTTGCTCCAGTCGCTCCTGTTGCTCCGGTAGCTCCAGTCGCTCCTGTTACCCCTGTTACACCAGTTGCTCCGGTTGCTCCGGTTGCTCCGGTTGCTCCGGTTGCTCCGGTAGCTCCAGTCGCTCCTGTTACCCCTGTTACACCAGTTGCTCCGGTTGCTCCTGTTGCTCCGGTTGCTCCGGTTGCTCCGGTTGCTCCGGTTGCTCCGGTTGCTCCTGTTGCTCCGGTTGGGCCTGTTGCTCCAGTTGCTCCGGTTGCTCCGGTTGTTCCTATTGCACCCGTTGCTCCGGTTGCACCCGTTGCTCCAGTTACTCCAGTTGCTCCAGTCGCTCCTGTTACCCCTGTTACCCCTGTTGCTCCGGTTGCACCCGTTGCTCCGGTTGCTCCAGTTACTCCAGTTGCTCCGGTTGCACCCGTTGCTCCGGTTGCTCCAGTTACTCCGGTTGCTCCGGTTGCTCCGGTTGCTCCGGTTGCACCCGTTGCTCCAGTCGCTCCTGTTACCCCTGTTACCCCTGTTGCTCCGGTTGCACCCGTTGCTCCGGTTGCACCTGTTGCTCCGGTTGCACCCGTTGCTCCAGTCGCTCCTGTTACCCCTGTTACCCCTGTTACCCCTGTTGCTCCGGTTACTCCTGTTGCACCCGTTGCTCCAGTTACTCCTGTTGTACCCGTTGCTCCAGTTACTCCTGTTGTACCCGTTGCTCCGGTTGCTCCAGTTGCTCCAGTTACTCCAGTTACTCCAGTTGCCCCAGTTGCTCCGGTTGCTCCTGTTGCTCCTGTTGCACCCGTTGCTCCTGTTACCCCTGTTACCCCTGTTGCTCCGGTTGCACCTGTCGCGCCAGTTGCTCCGGTTACCCCCGTTACCCCTGTTGCTCCGGTTGCACCCGTTGCTCCAGTTACTCCAGTTGCTCCAGTCGCTCCTGTTACCCCTGTTACCCCTGTTGCTCCCGTTTCACCCGTTGCTCCGGTTACCCCCGTTGCTCCGGTTGCTCCTGTTGCTCCTGTTGCTCCAGTTACTCCAGTTGCTCCTGTTGCTCCGGTTGGACCGGTTACACCCGTTGCTCCGGTTACACCCGTTGCTCCGGTTGCACCCATTGCTCCGGTTGCTCCAGTCGCTCCGGTTACCCCAGTTACCCCTGTTGCTCCTGTTACACCGGTTGCACCCGTTACTCCGGTTGCACCCGTTTCACCAGTTGCTCCTGTTGCTCCTATTGCACCCGTTGCTCCAGTTACTCCAGTTGCCCCAGTTACTCCGGTTGCTCCAGTTACTCCTGTTGCACCCGTTTCACCCGTTGCTCCGGTTGCACCCGTTGCTCCTGTTGCACCCGTTTCACCCGTTGCTCCGGTTGCACCCGTTGCTCCAGTTACTCCAGTTGCTCCTGTTACCCCAGTTACCCCTGTTGCTCCCGTTTCACCCGTTGCTCCTGTTGCTCCTGTTGCACCCGTTTCGCCAGTTGCTCCTGTTGTACCCGTTGCTCCAGTTACTCCGGTTGCTCCGGTTGTTCCTGTTGCTCCGGTTGCACCCGCTTCTCCGGTTGCTCCCGTTACCCCCGTTGCTCCGGTTGCACCTGTCGCGCCTGTTGCTCCGGTTGCTCCAGTTGCTCCGGTTGCTCCAGTTACACCCGCTGCTCCGGTTGCTCCGGTTGCTCCCGTTACCCCCGTTTCCCCGGTTGCCCCAGTTGCTCCGGTTGCTCCCGTTACCCCCGTTGCTCCGGTTGCTCCTGTTGCACCCGTTGCTCCTGTTGCTCCGGTTGCTCCTGTTGCCCCAGTTGCTCCGGTTGCCCCGGATGCTCCGGTTACCCCCGTTTCCCCGGTTGCCCCGGTTGCTCCTGTGGCACCAGTTGCTCCGGTTGCACCCGTTACTCCGGTTGCTCCAGTTACACCCGTTGCTCCGGTTGCTCCAGTTACACCCGCTGCTCCCGTTGCTCCGGTTGCACCCGTTACCCCCGCTGCTCCCGTTTCACCAGTTGCTCCGGTTGCACCCGTTACCCCCGTTGCTCCGGTTACCCCCGTTTCCCCGGTTACTCCCGTTGCACCAGTTACCCCTGTTGCTCCCGTTTCACCAGTTGCCCCTGTTGCTCCCGTTTCACCAGTTGCACCCGTTACTCCGGTTGCTCCGGTTGCACCCGTTACCCCCGCTGCTCCCGTTGCTCCGGTTGCTCCTGCTGCACCCGTTGCTCCGGTTGCACCGGTTGACCCGGTTGCTCCAGTTACTCCGGTTGCCCCAGTTGCTCCTGTTGCACCGGTTGCTCCGGTTGCTCCGGTTGCACCCGTTACTCCAGCTGCACCCGTTACCCCAGTTGCCCCGGTTGCTCCAGTCGCTCCTGTTACCCCTGTTGCTCCCGTTTCACCAGTTGCCCCGGTTGCTCCGGTTGCACCCGTTGCTCCGGTTGCACCAGTTACCCCTGTTGCTCCCGTTTCACCAGTTGCTCCGGTTGTACCCGTTACCCCCGCTGCTCCCGTTGCTCCGGTTGCACCCGTTACCCCCGTTGCTCCTGTTGCTCCAGTTACACCCGTTACCCCGGTTGCGCCCGTTTCTCCGGTTGCACCCGCTTCTCCGGTTGCTCCCGTTACCCCCGTTGCTCCGGTTGCTCCTGTTGCTCCAGTTGCTCCTGTTGCACCCGTTGCTCCTGTTGCTCCAGTTACACCCGCTGCTCCGGTTGCTCCGGTTACACCCGTTGCCCCGGTTGCGCCCGTTTCTCCGGTTGCACCCGCTTCTCCGGTTGCTCCCGTTACCCCCGTTGCTCCGGTTGCTCCCGCTTCTCCGGTTGCTCCCGTTACCCCCGTTGCTCCGGTTGCTCCCGTTGCCCCGGTTGCTCCTGCTGCACCCGTTGCTCCGGTTGTACCCGTTGCTCCTGTTGCTCCGGTTGTACCCGTTGCTCCAGTTACTCCGGTTGCCCCAGTTGCTCCGGTTGTTCCTGTTGCTCCAGTTGCCCCGGTTGCTCCCGTTACTCCTGTTGCCCCAGTTACTCCGGTTACCCCCGTTGCTCCAGTTGCTCCAGTTACACCCGCTGCTCCTGTTGCTCCGGTTGCACCCGTTACTCCAGCTGCACCCGTTACCCCAGTTGCCCCGGTTGCTCCAGTCGCTCCTGTTACCCCTGTTGCACCCGTTGCTCCGGTTGCTCCTGTTGCTCCTGTTGCTCCCGTTGCCCCGGTTGCTCCTGTTGCTCCCGTTGCCCCGGTTGCTCCTGCTGCACCCGTTGCTCCGGTTGCACCGGTTGACCCGGTTGCTCCAGTTACTCCGGTTGCCCCAGTTGCTCCTGTTGCACCCGTTGCTCCGGTTGCTCCGGTTGCACCCGTTACTCCAGCTGCACCCGTTACCCCAGTTGCCCCGGTTGCTCCAGTCGCTCCTGTTACCCCTGTTGCTCCGGTTGCACCCGTTACTCCGGTTGCTCCAGTTACCCCCGTTGCCCCGGTTGCTCCAGTCGCTCCTGTTACCCCTGTTGCACCCGTTGCTCCTGTTGCTCCCGTTGCCCCGGTTGCTCCTGTTGCCCCGGTTGCTCCTGTTGCTCCCGTTGCCCCGGTTGCTCCTGCTGCACCCGTTACTCCGGTTGCACCGGTTGACCCGGTTGCTCCAGTTACTCCGGTTGCCCCAGTTGCTCCTGTTGCACCCGTTGCTCCGGTTGCTCCGGTTGCTCCCGTTACTCCAGCTGCACCCGTTACCCCAGTTGCCCCGGTTGCTCCAGTCGCTCCTGTTACCCCTGTTGCTCCGGTTGCACCCGTTACTCCGGTTGCTCCAGTTACCCCCGTTGCTCCGGTTGCTCCAGTTACACCCGTTGCTCCCGTTGCACCCGTTACCCCCGCTGCTCCCGTTTCACCAGTTGCTCCGGTTGCACCCGTTACCCCCGTTGCTCCGGTTGCACCCGTTGCTCCAGTTACTCCAGTTGCTCCGGTTGCTCCGGTTGCACCCGTTGCTCCAGTCGCTCCTGTTACCCCAGTTACCCCTGTTGCTCCCGTTTCACCAGTTGCTCCGGTTGCTCCTGTTGCTCCTGTTGCACCCGTTTCACCCGTTGCTCCTGTTGCACCCGTTTCACCAGTTGCTCCGGTTGTACCCGTTGCTCCAGTTACTCCGGTTGCCCCAGTTGCTCCGGTTGTTCCTGTTGCTCCAGTTGCACCGGTTGCTCCCGTTACTCCTGTTACCCCAGTTACCCCTGTTGCTCCCGTTTCACCCGTTGCTCCGGTTACCCCCGTTGCTCCGGTTGCTCCAGTTACCCCCGTTGCTCCGGTTGCTCCGGTTACACCCGTTGCCCCTGTTGCACCCGTTGCTCCTGTTGCACCCGTTGCTCCAGTTACTCCGGTTGCCCCAGTTACTCCGGTTGCCCCTGTTGCTCCGGTTGCTCCAACTGCACCTGTCGCGCCAGTTGCTCCGGTTACCCCGGTTGCTCCCGTTACTCCTGTTGCCCCAGTTACTCCGGTTGCTCCTGTTGCTCCAGTCGCTCCTGTTACCCCTGTTGCTCCCGTTTCACCAGTTGCTCCGGTTGCCCCAGTTACTCCGGTTGCCCCTGTTGCTCCGGTTGCTCCAGCTGCACCCGTTACCCCAGTTGCCCCGCTTGCTCCAGTCGCTCCTGTTACCCCTGTTGCTCCCGTTTCACCCGTTGCTCCTGTTGCACCCGTTGCTCCTGTTACTCCTGTTGCCCCAGTTACTCCGGTTGCTCCTGTTGCTCCTGTTGCTCCTGCTGCACCCGTTGCTCCGGTTGCACCAGTTGACCCGGTTGCTCCGGTTGCTCCGGTTACACCCGTTGCCCCGGTTACACCCGTTGCCCCGGTTGCGCCCGTTTCTCCGGTTGCACCCGCTTCTCCGGTTGCTCCCGTTACCCCCGTTGCCCCAGTTGCTCCGGTTGCACCCGTTGCTCCTGTTACTCCGGTTGCCCCAGTTGCCCCAGTTACTCCGGTTGCTCCGGTTGCTCCAACTGCACCTGTCGCGCCAGTTGCTCCGGTTACCCCCGTTACTCCAGTTACTCCGGCTGCCCCATCTGCCCCCGTTGCTCCGGTTGCTCCAGTTTCACCCGCTGCTCCGGTTGCTCCGGTTGCACCCGTTACTCCAGCTGCACCCGTTACCCCAGTTGCCCCTGCTACACCTGTAGTTCCTCTTGCTCCTCTTGCTCCTCTTGCTCCAGTCGCACCTGTTGCACCTGTTGCACCTGTTGCACCCGTTGCTCCGGTTGCTCCGTTTACCCCCGTTGCTCCAGCTGCACCCGTTTCCCCAGTTGCCCCTGTTACACCTGTAGTTCCTCTTGCTCCTCTTGCTCCAGTCGCACCCACTGCTCCTGTTGCTCCGGTTGCACCCGTTACTCCAGCTGCACCCGTTACCCCAGTTGCCCCTGTTACACCTGTAGTTCCTCTTGCTCCTCTTGCTCCAGTCGCACCTGTTGCACCAGTCGCTCCGGTTGCACCCGCTTCTCCTGTTTCCCCCGTTGCTCCAGTCGCTCCGGTTGCACCCGCTTCTCCTGTTTCCCCCGTTGCTCCAGTTGGGCCGGTTGCCCCCGTTGCTCCCTTCGGCCCTTTTTCACCCGCAGCCCCTTTAAGACCACATGGCCCTCGTATACCCCTTGGACCTCTAATTAAGATTAAATTCCTGACCTTCTTTTTTCGTTCCCTTTTGAACTTAAATTGTACTTCAACTCTTGTTTTTTTCTTTTTTTTCTGCTTATGATACTCCATCGATATTCTTTTGCCAGGTTTCTTTTTTTTCTTATGTTTGAATTGCGAACGTTTAAGTAATCTTGTTTTCGGTTTTTTTCGTTCTTTTCTCGATTTCTTTTTTTTTTCTAAACAAAATACAGTCAATCTCCGCTCACCTCCATACAAACAAAGTATGAGGATAAACGTCGACTGGAATAGACTAATTTCTCAATCTGAAAAGAAATACATGTATATTACCATAGTAATTGCGAATAAAATGTTTAGGTTCCTTCCATTTTACTATAGCTCTATTCCCGTTTTTACTCATCTACTCTTCCTACGCTAAGGAGTAAGTAACCAGGAAACAAACTCTTCTCCTTAACTGATAGTCCCTCAAACCAGTCCCCAATCCATTTTTTCATAGGCTGTGCATCCGGAATAAAATCAAGAAAATCCAAACTATTCATAAACCCAATATCCGTCTCTTCCAATAAGGTAATTCCGCTTTCATCAAATTCTTTTTTTAAGGTCATTACAGGCTCTTCGGCGCCATACATCCAAGTGCCGTTACTTTCAGAGAAAGCTTTACCCACACGGTAAGGCAAGCATTTAGCATTAGGAACAAATACCAGAACAATCCCTCCTGGTTTCGTAACTCTAGCCATCTCCTTCAAAATTTTCACTTTCTCATTAAAAGGAAAGTGCTCCAACACCCCTGCATTCCAGGTGATATCAAAATCCCCATCAGAAACATCCATGTTACGGACATCGGATTGCACAAAACTTCCCGTTGCATCTATGTTTCGAAATGCTTCGCGGCTATTGTTTAGAGCCTTCTCTGAATAATCCACTAGCGTCACATCAGCGCCTTCTTTTGCAAAACGCAAAGAAATTTTCCCTGTACCCGAGCCGGTCTCGATAAAGCTTTTACCTTTTACTCCTCCTTCAACGCGCTCAACAATGGCTTCAAAAATGATTTGACTCAAAGAGTCCCACTCATACGAAACATTTCCTGACCACAGTTGGTCCCACACCTCTTTTTGTTGTATATCCGACATGTTTTCATCCGCTCTTTTCATTAAGGGAATTTCGATAGACTCTTGAATGCAGTGAAGCTTCGCTAATTTCTTAATTCCGTAAGCCCCATATTGATTAAATAACCCCTCTTCATTCAAAGAGAAATCCAAATGTTTATCAGCTAATGACATCCGTTGAGCCATTGTGGCATGATAAACCCACGATTGAAGATTGCATTTGGGTTTCCAGTTCATCCGGGTTCCCATATAATAATGATAACTTAAGAGCAAGCTATCATCTTCGTAGCCCTGTTTGCCTTTTAAAAACTTGATATCGTATCCCCCAACCTCATGTAATACCTTCACTTTATGAATAACTGGATGAACAAAACCTTCATAAATTTCATCTCGAGCCAACCCCTCCAATAATAAACACAAATCCGATAAATGTGCAGGAACTTCTATATGTCCTCCAATTGGCTGCATATCCCCAACTTTCGTCACAATTCCCGGTGAAATCATAGGCTCGTCGGAATGATCCAAATAATCAAGTAGCGGCATGAACCAATTTTTAGGAAAGACCATATCCACATGGATTTCAGACAAATAATCAACATTCGGGTAATGTTTCCAAATGTACTCGAAACAAATTTGCCTTGCATGGGCAATACCTATATTCTCACCTTCACCAAGAATAACAGCCGGGATATCTAATGATGATAAAATGGCTTTCCACTCGCTATTTTTCATACAACCTTGGTTATAAATGACGACAAGTTGATTCTTTGAACCGCGAAGACTTTCTAAACAAGCTAAAGCCATAGTTAAGTCATCATTTATAGATTCACCTCGAATCCATAAAGGTAATGTATGAATGATATCCAGATTCCGCTTCTTTTCTCTTTCGACCCAAGCAACCAAATTTGGATTCACATCCAAAATGGATTCATATTGTTCCCTAGAGCCATATGTCCCTTCAGGGTCGAGCTGCACATATCTCTGATATTTCGCCAATCGGTACTTAAATTTAGACCATCCTAAATGTTTCACTCGAAGCTCCGACAATCTGTGGGGAAGTTCGAAAACGTTTTCCGGGAACCTCCCACAATGCAGTGGGGTTTCTTTCCATTTATAATCGAAGTCTTTACGGTAACGCAATAAAAATGGGCGATAGGCGAAATGTGATTGCCACATAACGTCTTCTCTATAATGGATTTCATCCCAGAAGTCATAAAGCCTGAAACAAAATACATCAGCATCCTGCTGCTGTAAAAGATGATGTATTTCTGTAGCAAACCGATGCTCAAACATTTCATCAGCATCCAGATTTAATATCCAATCCGGTTCAGTTGCTAGAGTTTCTAGCCACTGCTGCTTCCGTAAATTGATTTCATTGTGAAACTTTGAATGTTCATTCCTTACCAATCGAACAGGGATACCTTTCAAAGTTTCAAGGCAAACACTGACCGTATCATCGGTACTTCCATCATCGATGATGACAGCTGCATCTATATATTGCCGGTGCTCCTGAAGCACTTCTTTTAAAAATCTATTGCTTTCGTTTTTGACCACCATGGAAAGGGTTAATTTGTTTCGCATTTTGAGACTCCCCCCAGATTCTTGGAAGAAGTGCTCTACACCGTCTAAATCACTTTCTCGATAAATATGGTAAGCAGGGTAATGTGTGTCCACATATAAAGAAAAGCCCAGCGCAGCGGCTCGAATGCAGAAATGACGGTCCTCCCCCCAGAAGGAAACATTGTTAATCGGTTTAAAATTCACACCTGACAGAAGGGCACGGCGACTAATAAGCGTACAAGCCCCTAAACCACCTACCTCATAAACACCAGGTACCTTCAGTTGTGAAATAAATCGATCGGATCTAATCACGATTTCCGCCTCGCTCAATACCTCACCACGCTGTTGTTCCCACAGTGTATACTCGTCACGTAACCATACTTGAGGTTGGAGCTTAGAATCCGGCTGCCACGATGTCCAAAAGATTTCCGAAACGATATCCTTTTCAGTTTGGATGAGACATTCCAACGTATCTATATGAAGAAGTAAATCAGAATCAATCAAAAATAAATAATCGTATTCCTCATTAATTGCATGTTGAATGATCCGGTTTTTAAAATCTGCAACCTTCCATATCAGCTTTTCGTTCCAATGATGTGTAGTTTCATTTTGCTCGTAGTTGTCTCGCTGATTTGAACGGTAGATCGTCACTTTTTTATTCGCACACGAAAACCGCTGCAGCATCTCACTAGCGAGACCATCTACGTTATCATCAATGAAGAAGAAACCTAATTCCACATCTCGATGTTTTAACCGAATCAGAGAGGTTAAAAATTCGGATAGTATATTTGGCTTTTGATGGACAGGACTTCCGATGAGCACTCGTTTCATTTTCTTAAACACGCCCTGTCTCCCCTTTGCCACTGGATTCTCGACCTAATTTGGACTCTAAGTATGACTTGTTTTGGATAATACGCTTATCATTTGGCCGGTAACGACGCGCAGCTTCATTCTGCTGATATGCTAACTCGTATTTGCCAATTCTGTCGTAGCACACACATAACTGTAAGTGAGGTAGCCATGTAGAGTATACTGGGTTTACCACTCCCCAGGTTTCATTAGAAAGTTCCATTTGGGTTGCTAGTGTGTACCAGAAGATGGATGATTGTATGTCATTTTGGTCCAAAAAGTGGTACCCTATTCGACAACAAAACTCAGCACGTGGGGGGCCAAATTGAAACGATCTTAAAGAAGAGTGAAACTCGTTCTGGTGATCTCCGAGTTTATGGAAGGCATCCGCAAGTTTCCCACAAGCTGAGATATTGTCTTCTACCCAGCCCTTTCCGGTGGCTAAAAACTTTTCATAATAGCTAATCGCCTCTTCGAATCTCCGATGATCTAAAAGTTCATTTGCAAAGTAATACAAATCCCTTGGTGAAAATTGTTCACCATGGCTTAAACGATTTTCATATATGCGGAGATTTCTATCGTTATCATGATGAAGGCTACTGTGCGTAACGGCTATATCGCTATTTATAATGACCCCCCACACTTCCAGATACTCATGTACAGCACCAATCCATTGGAAATGATTGCTTCTTTTTACTAATCGATTACGTCTTAAGCTGGTGGTCAATTCACCAAATTCATCGAATGCTAGATGATAATTCATCGTAACTGAATCAATACTTGGTGCAAGTGTCTCCTTTAGAGCAGCAAACATAATGCGATCTTTTTCCATCAGAATGTCATCCGCATCTAACCAAAAAATATATTGCATACTCGCTTGATTAAATGCATAATTACGGGCAGCTGCAAAATCATCAACCCAAACAAAATCGTAAATTCGTTCCGTGTATTTTCGCACAATGGCTTTCGTTTGATCGTTAGATCCGGTATCTACAATAATAATTTCATCTACAATATCACAAACGGAATTTAGGCATCTCTCGATGCTATCCTCTTCGTTTTTAACAATCATACAAAGACTTACGGTAATCAATTGGCTCACCTCGTATTAGGTATATTCGCGAGGAAATTCCTATGTGAACAGGTTCTGGCGTTAAAATGATTAATAAAAAAGAAATGCTCAACTGCGAGGCCACTGAAGAACCTGTAGTTTTTCTGAGCATCCTATAAGATACGCATAAAAAAATGACCATCATCCCCAGTATTTGGGGTGATGGTCGTTCTTTCATTAGCTATAAGGGCCTTTTTAGTCGGCTTCAGGTAAATTTATGTCAAATGACCAAAATGGGAAAATATGGTAACCCCCCAAGGAATTTAGGAGGGTTATTTGCCATCATGAGCGCTAACGATCCGTTTTATATCTTCCTACTTCGGTTATTTTCCTTCATTAACTCAAGGTAGCCGGCTCTGAGTTAAAGGATTCCTTCGTAAAGATGCCAAACCCTGTGATGGACTCTAATTCTTTCAAAACTGAAGGCTGTACCTTGGTTGGATCCGTCATGCTGTTGTTGGCCCACACCCACATCCAAGTGTTGCTTTTACTTGACCATGAACCAATAAAAACGACGCTAAATTCAAGCATTACTTTACCATCATTTTTAAATTGAATTTTGCTTGACTTCTGGTCATTAAGTGTTCATAACAAAATTCCAAGTATTCATCGAACTGGCTATCTGTCATCGACATAAACTACACCATACTTTCATAGCCGATTTGTTATATTAATAGTTCGCCCATTGCTCGCAAACTCCTTTGATCAATCAGGGTTATTAGGAAACTGCCTCTTAATCACCGATTGCATAATACAAATCGATACCGCGATGGAAATAAAAATGAAGCTGAGTCTTCCAAGAGCTTCAGTCCGAATACCAGCACCCATGCCCGGGAAGAACTCCATCCGCCTCTGGCAGCGGATTAAACTCCGGGAAACATGACTTTTGGCATAGAGCATGTAAACTTTCACCAAAAATCATGATCGTTCTTATGTGAATATCTATCTTTTCGCAGATTTGCCTCCTTCCTTTTCTTGATAGCATAAAGGTGAAAGAAAAAACAAAACGAGGAGCTATTAAAATGAAAAATATTAAAACCATCAATTGGATTCTTGCGGGCATTGTTGCTGTATACTTCTTCATATCTGCTTTTTCAGATTTGTCTCATGCTTCCCAAGCTGTAGAGATTGTCAAGAAGTTGGGTTATCCGGAGTACTTTTTGAACATACTTGGAATCGCAAAATTTCTGGGAATTATCGCGTTGCTTGTTCCAAAATTTAATACATTAAAAGAGTGGGCGTATGCCGGTTTTACTTTCGATGCCATCTCGGCTGTCTGGTCAAACATTGCCAGCCACTACCCTTCGGAAAGCATTGCAGGTGTAATAGCGATTGTAATTCTTATTCCCTCCTACATAATGTTCCGCAAGCTGAACGGAATCCGTGTGCAACCCGCCAACAAACAGTCGTCCTTATGAGAGAAACAAGACAAGTAGAGGCCAATATTGCTCGATATGTTGGCACGGCTCAACAAGCTAGAAAGCATATCTCAAAAACACCCATTTTCTTAAAGAAGAAAATGGGTGCTTGGTTTCGTCAAGTTACGGCGCACTTACGAGCTGCCACTGCTGTATTGCTGACATAATTCAGCCTTTTTCAATAGGTTGCCATACCTTACTCTTTGATGCTATTTATCCGAACAGGCCCTATAAGTCCGCTCGGTTCCTGCTGCGCGAAGGCCGATAAGAAATCATGCTGATCTTTCGCGAGCGTATTCGTTACTTCAATGACTAACTTGTTTGTGCCCCTCCGAATTAGGCCATTGATCTCCAAGCGGTAAGGCGGACAGATGCGTACTCCCGCTTGCACGCCGTTTAGCCAGACTTCCGCTGTTTCATAAACCTCGCCCAAATCTAAAAGAATATCGTTTGTTGTTTCATTCCACTCAAATTCCGTTTCATAACGAAAGGTGCCCGTAAATCGAGGCAGGCCATCAGGCTTGCTCAAATTCGTTAAAGACGTCAAGGTCCCCCATTCTTTGAAATGAGGATAATGTTCAGCCTCAGCGGTGGCTACGGTCCATTCTCCCTTCAGCTGAAATTCCGAACCTGTCTTGTACTGCGGGAACGCAGCAAATTCTGCAAGAGCCGCTCCATGAAGCAGGACGATGGATTCATACGGATGAAGCTCAAGCTGCACCGTTGTCGCATCTCCCTCCCTGATTGTATGCAGAAGAGTCAATTGATTCAGGAAAGCATTATAGGCATAAACATCGCCTTCGATGGGTAAAATAATCTCTGTGCGTACTATTTGATGCGTGTGTTCGTTAAAAAACATAAATACATCCAAACCGTCATGCACATAATGATAGTTCCGCAGATACGGTTCGTGTTGGCCCACTTTAATATCATAATGTCCGTCAGCATGAAGTTCTTCCGCCAGTTTGTCTAAAGCTACAACCTTTACATGCTGGTGATCGGCAAGACGAGACAGTTCGCTGGAAACCTCTCTCCCCTCGCTGGCTCGAAACGGCATTCCATCAACAAATCGTATGGCTAGTCCTTGGTCGGCAAGAAGGTTCAAACGCCGAATCATCTCCTCCGGAAGCGCTTCTGCATAGGGCACGATCAGGCAATCGTATGCCTCCAGATTTACATGAAGCTTGCCGTCTTTTACGAATGCCGCTTTTAGAAGAGTATCAACGGGAACCACTTCACAATCGATCTGACGTTGCATCAATTTCTTTACGGGCTTCTGAAATAACATCGCTTCCCCCGACCATTCGGCTTCGGCATGATACATAACAGCCGCAGTCGCCACATGGCTTCCGCCTGAAATCAGATGACTAATCCGATTCATATACCGGTTTAAATGCTTGTAGTATCGATATTGCGGATTTTTCCCGTTAGCATACAGATGCGGAGGACAATCCGGATCGAGAGCTTTCTGGGTAAACGCATGTGGGACGAAATAGTTGACTCCACGGACCAGCATATGGTCTGTAATCCATTTCATCAGCTTTAAGCCTTCCGCCCAGCCATAAGCCCCATACACTTCACACATCGTTCTTCCTTGTTTTTTGGGATCTATGTGTCCAAGCGATACGCCAAGCTTTGCGAGACCGTAGTGGAAAAATTCGCTGTCTGTATCTCCACCCGGCTTGCTGTAAGACAATTCATCGAACCCGGGGACGATTTGCCACAGTACCACGTCGAGGCCCGACATGTCTTGTCCCCACATCGAACGGAAGAAGTGGCCGGGGCCGGGCCCAAGCCTTGCATGTACGTTGTTGTCTTCGAGCACATGTCCGATATATGCTACCCCTCGTGCCCTGCACCATTCTCCGATTTGATTGCAGAAATTATCCTCGTAGAGCTTGCTGACGGTATTCATATAGGTATAACGTATGATATTGGACCTTTCTCCATCATGCCAAAGAAGATAAAGGTGCTTACGGTAGTCCTCACCCAGCGCCTCCTCAAGCAGAGTCGGCATTTCGCTGCTCCATGGCAGCGGCACCGCTTTTTTACCAGGCTTCGAATGGAAGTCAAAGGTAGTCTTATCATTGTAAAATCCGGGCTCATCCGAAAAGAATCCGGCAAATGTCTCCCCAAAATCATCCTTATATCGAGTATAAACCGCCTCATAAACCGTATCGAGCAGGATACGAACGGAATCACGATCCAACGGGTTCAGATAATCCTCCTGTTGCTGGCTGCCGCCCCCCTTATTTTCGGAAATAATAAATACTCGCCAATACCCTTCAGGTATATCCCAATAAAGAATCCCGTCTTGTACAAAGTCAGTGATATCTACACTTTCACTGAGTAGTACGCCATCAGACGGATTTCGACGGACCGCAACAACGGAAATCAGCTTATTGATGCCACTCGCGTATCGGCTATGCGAGAAGGTAGGTCGAAGCCCACTCATCAGCAGGGTATCCAGCAGCAAAGAGGTACCTTGGGCAGGACCAACGGTATCGATATAACGCTCACCCAAAAACTTGCGATGAAGCTCTTCCGGAGCATCTTTCACCTTCCCTGCAGCATGTCCCGTCGGAAAATGATCGTCATCCAACAGCCATACTTTCATGCGGCGCTTTCGAGCTTCGTCCATAATGATGTCCATATCCGTCCACCATTTCGGACCGAGGAAATCCGGATGAGGCCGCGCCTCGACGCAAACGGCACCAATGCCGGCTTCATGAACACGGGCAATCTCTTCCCTAATTACCTGCTCCTCCTCACCATGCTGCCATAGAAAAGGAAGGATATAATTATGTTCTTGACCATCAAGTACTTCCCTAAGTCGATTGCTCATGCTAGCCTCCTATTATTGAAATATCCGCCCGTCTTCGAATCGAAGCAAGGCGGATATTTTTTGATTCATCGATTATTTTTTTAATTTCGCATACCATTCTCTCGCGCGCTTCGTTGCTTCTTCGCCGCCTGACTTGTTCCATTTGTCTACAAATTCATCGAATTTGCTGATCGGGTACTGCCCCGTAATAATCTTGCTGGCGTATTCGATATACAGGGTGCGATTTTTGATGTCCGGGAAGCCCTCATAGATGGTGGCCGGCAAGCCATCACCGGCAATAGGTTTGGCGTATTTCTGAGCTTCTTGCATGTTTTTGACGGTTTGATCAATCTCCCACATAGTGTCTGCCGATGCGGTACTCTTCAGAATGTCCATTGTAAAGTCAAGTGTCGCCAGACTTGATGACGTATTAAACAGCCCAATATTCTCTTGGGTGCTCTTGTCCTCCGGAAGCTTGACGGCTTTTCCATCTTTCATCGTATAGTGCATTCCTTCTACACCAAGGTAAAGATCCTTCCAAATCTTCTTATCGTACATATTGTTAAGCAGCTTTAAAGTAGCCATCAGTTTCGTCTGGTCCTTGTTGTTCTTAACAACCCATTGTGGATCAATCCTTCTCTTCTGCGTATAAAAGCCCTTAAATCCTTGGACTTCTGGCACGGGAAGTATAGAGAACTGGCCCTTCACACCAGTGTTCTTTTGCAATGCATCCAAGTTAAGATTAAGTGTCTCCACCCATTGAAAGTAGTTCCCAGCCTTGTCCGCGTTAACTTTGCCCTCCCACTTGGACTTGTCGTTCAGAAGTGTTTCCTTGTCCAATAATCCGTCTTTATACAATTTTGCAGCGAATTCCAAAGCAGCCTTCATATTCGGCGTTACCGCAGAATAAGTCAGTTTACCGTCGTACAAGTCCCAATCCGGATAACCTTCGAGCATGGCTACGCCGTACATAGCAAACAGATGGTCCATCCATCGCGCCTCTTGACGCCCGCCGGTCGGTTGCTCATCCTTCTGTCCGTTTCCATTGGGATCTTTATCCCGAAAAGCCTCAAGTACTTTGACATATTCCTCTTGTGTCTTTGGCATCTGTAAGCCCAGCTTATCCAGCCAATCCTGACGAATCATGCCAGCGTATCTTCCGTAGTCTACGACTAAAGGAATATAATAAACTTTCCCCTGACCAGTAGGGTCATTGGCTTTGACGACATTCCAAACATCTTGTGGAATAGCTTGCCACACATTCGGCGCATATTTGGGCAGTAGGTCGGTCAGATCGGCGATAGCCCCGTTTTGAGCCAAGGTGCTTTCTGTGCCCCCATAAGGTAGAAACAAATCAGGCGTTTCGCCGGCTGCGATCTTCAGGTTCAACTGGTTTAAGTAGTTTGTGCCTCCCCCCCATTCCACATACGGGTTAATCACGCCAACTCCAAGCTTCTGCTTAAGAAATTCATACGTCTTGCTGTCTTTGGTGATCGGTTTAAAACCGACATTGGTTCCCCATACTTCAATATCAACAGACTCATTCCCACTAGTGGTTTGGTTCTGAACGGAAGAAGACGGACTTGCTGATGAGTTCGCATTCCCGCTACACCCTGCAGCAGTAATCGCAAGGGCGCCTACCACTGACAATAACCCCATCTTTTTAATATTCATGTATGATTTCCCCCTCAAAATAATATGTTTAAGGCTGTTTGCCTATAAACCGGTAATGACGTTTCACCCTTTTACAGAACCAACCATGGCTCCTTTAACAAAGTACTTCTGCAAGAAAGGATATACCAAAACAACTGGAATAATAGCAAAGATAACCGTCGCAGCTCTCAATGTACGTTCGTTATAGTTCAAATCCCCTATTGTAACGGGCCCCGCCATAATCACGTTATCGTCGGTGATGAACTGCCGGATCTTGATCTGCAGCGGGAACCAATCCGGATTTTGCAAGAAGAAGAGCGGGTGTTGGAACTGATTCCATAACACGACACCGTAAAATAGCGCGAGTGTCGCCAGTACCGCTTTGGACAGCGGAATAACGAATTGGAACAACATTCGGAAGTATCCACTGCCCTCAAGGAAAGCGGCCTCCTCCAATTCCTTAGGAAATTGCTTAAAGAAAGTTCTCATGATGATCAAATTAAATGGATTCAATATGTGCGGTACGATCAAGACCAGCGGGTTATTATAAAGCCCGATGCCCCGGACCGTCAGAAAGTAAGGAACAATAGGCGCCTTGAAAATCATCGCGACCACCACTCCGATCATAATGACGGGTCCCCAGCTGAACTCCGTCTTCGATAACGGGTACGCTAGCAAAGCGGTCATCAGCAACGCAAGCATCGTGCCGATTACCGTCGAACCGAGCGTTAAGAAGAACGCCTTCCATAGGTCGGGACGATCGATCATATGTCCCCAGGAGGCTAACGTAAATTGCTTCGGCCAAATCGTTACCAGATTCATATCGACAGCGCTCTTGGAGCTAAACGATGTAGAGATCACGGACAGCAGCGGTATGAGAGCAATGATTGACAACAGGATGAGAATAATCGTTATGGCTGCGCCGAATGCTTTTTCCCCTCTCGATTCAAACATGTCTACCAGAGCCCCCCATCCGAAAACTTCTTCGATAGCTTATTGAAGATGAATACAAGAATAAAACCGATCACCGATTGAAACAGGCCTACCGCGGTAGCGAAGCTATACTGAGCCTGCTGAATGCCTGCTCGGAACACATACGTATCGATGATATCTCCAACGTTGTAAGTCATCGGCGTGAGAAGATTAAAAACTTGATCGAAGCCTAGATCCATGAAGTTACCGATCTCCAATAAGAATAGAACCAGCACGGTAGGCAGCAGAAGAGGTAACGTAACGTGTCGAATTTGTTTGAACTTGGACGCGCCGTCAATCATAGCTGATTCATAAAGCTGAGGGTCGATAGAGCTGATCGCGGCCATATATACCACGGTGCCCCAACCTGCATCTCTCCAAACAGATGTAATCACGTAGATAGGCCTGAAGTATGCGCTTTCCTGCATGGCAAGCACAGGATCAACACCAAACCACCCCATAACAATATTGAACAATCCACTGGTAGAAAAGATGTCGAAGACGATGCCTGCAACAATCACCCAAGACAAAAAGTGCGGAATGTAGAGTGCAGTCTGGATTCCTTTCTTCAGCGCAGATCTTCGAATTTCATTGATCATCAGCGCCAACAGAACCGGCACTGGGAAGACCATAACAATCTTAAGAAATCCTAGCATCAGTGTGTTGCCAAACACCCGGACGAAGTCGGGGTGGTGAAGCAGGGTCTTAAAATGTTTGAGTCCTACCCATGGACTATCAATAAAACCTTTGAAAACCGAATAATCCTTAAAGGCGATAACGGCACCTGCCAAGGGTATATATTTAAAAATTAAGAGAAAAATCACCCCCGGAATCGCCATGACATACAGCGGCCAATATACCTTCATTCGATGTAAAGCCATTGCTTTCAACTTGTTCCCCCCAGTATCTAGTTGCTGAATTCGCTTACACAGTTACTATACATTCTGGTGGAAAAGCTCTCAACGGGTCAAAAATGTGTAAAAACAGGTCATTTTTAAGGTCCACTTAATAACCACTCCTCTTGGAGTGTCCAGATTGCCCATTTGACCCCAAGATTATCCAGATAATGAGCGTTGGCATTTTTAATGACAAATAAAAAGATTGCTACTATTCGGCTTTCTAGCCGATGGTTGCAATCTTTACATGTTTTAAGCGATGGTTGTCATCTGCATAGACATTTATATTTTAGGAAGATTTTTACGGTATTCACTCGGTTTGCACCCTGTCAGCCTCTCAAACAATCGGGCAAAATGCTGTGAATCGGAGTAGCCTACCATATGACTGATCTCGTACACTTTCAAATCGGTATTCTCAAGCAATTCTTTCGCTTTGTCGATACGAATCCCCGCCAAAAAATTCACATAAGTATCCCCCGTTTTTTGTTTGAAAAACTGGCTTAAATAATGGGGACTGATGAAAAATCTTGCGGCCAAATCGGCAAGGCTGATCGGCTCATTGTAATGAGTCGAAACGTATTCCTTAATCTCGGCGATGATGATCTTTTTCTTAGGAATATTATGCTTCAATTTGAACGAAATTATTCCCCGGATCACCTCTACCATCCATTCCTCCAAATGCTCCAGCGTCCGAAACCGCGAGATGCCCTCTAAAGACAGGATATGGCGGCTGAGGAAATCGTTTTGCTGCAGCTGCTGGAAAGACATCTTGCGTACGCTCGATAAAAGGATGTTTAAGCAATGAAGTTGGAGATCTGCCGGACTTATGTCAGCCTGCGCTTCCATCCGACGAAAAACCTCTCGGATAATGTCCACGCAACCCACTTCGTCCATGTTTTCGAGACAAGCCTCCAGTTTGGCTATCATCTCTTCAGGAACAAAGTGACTCCGTCCAGTCAGAGTCACGATCTCTTGAAACGGGATCACGGCACCGGCTCCCTTGACAATTTTGTAGCTTAATGCATGACGTGCTTCATCAAAGGATAGGCCGACTTCGAATGCCTGCTTCTTAGGCGCACCAATTCCTACGGTCATAGATAGGTTTAACTCCTGGTATACTTTTGCCTTCATAACCGATATCGCCCGGATCAGTTCTTCGTACTTGATGGATCCCTCATGAGCAAGCACCACGGCCACCTGAGCTCCTGTGTAACGAAACCGGTACACTTTTCGGTATTGACTCAAGGCACTATCTATTTGATAAAAGACGGGTTGAAGTCCAAATTCCTTCAAGGCATCCACATTACCGTCAAATTCAAGCAAGAAACAAGCAAAGCTTGTTCCTTCCGTTGGGATTTGAGCAATCTGAAGAAGCTCTTCCACAAGGTCCGTAAGATCGCTTCCGAGATCAAGAATGTCCCGCAATGCGTTCTCCTGTATCCGGCTGTGAACCTCTTGCTTCAAATCGTCAACCTCTCGAAGCTTCTCCCTCTCCCTATGAATCGACTCCATAACCTGATGAACGCAGTCACGCAGCTGCTTCTCATTAACAGGTTTGTTAATATAGAATTGCACGCCGAGCTGCATGCCTCTTCGAGCGTACTCAAAATCGGCATATCCGCTTAAGATAATGAATTTAGTCAGGCTGCCCGCGTCCTTCAACATTTTGATCATGTCGAGACCGTCTGCTTGCGGCATTCGAATATCCGTAATGACAATATCCGGCTGCAGTTTTTGAATGAATTGGAACCCTTCCAAACCGTTATAAGCCGCACCAACAACCTCGACTTCCGGAATAGAGCGACCGATCATTTTTTTGAGCCCGTTTACAATGCCTTTCTCATCATCCACCAAGATCAATCTCATCCCACAGCACCTCATTTCTATTTTCGCACCCTACATCCCCCTGAATCTTGGGGATTAAAATCTCAACCATCGTTCCGCGGTCAACGCCAGAACGAATCGTCAAATAATATCGATCTCCATATTGAAGTTTTATGCGTTCAGCGATATTTTTGAGGCCTAACCCTTGACTTCCTGGCTCATCGATCTCCCCGAGCTTGTATTTGTCCGACTGTGCATTCTCTAGAGAAGTCAACAGCTGGGCTTGCTTGTGTAAAGACATACCGCTCCCGTCGTCTGTAATCCGGATAAGGATATCCCATTCTTCGGTCCAGACACCCTCAATGTCAATATGCATTTGCCGACTGTAGTCCAGGAATCCATGATTGATGCTATTCTCCACAATAGGCTGAATGACGAGGGGGATGATATGGCAATTCAGCATCTCCTCGGGCACTCTGATGTTCAGTTGAAACATATTGTCAAATCGGATATTTTGAAGCTGCAAATAATTAGCCGTATATTCCAATTCATGCTTCACCGAATGGTGGCTGCCTTCCTTGCCTAAAGCAAGCCGAAACATGCTGGCCAAAATCGCTATCATATCGGCTGCTTCTTCGTCATCATTGACCAGCGCTCTCATACGAATCGATTCGAGCGTATTGTAAAGCATATGCGGGTTGATCTGATTCTGGAGCGCAATGAATTTGGCTTGGCGCTGTTTGATCTCCGCGATATAAACGTCTTTAATCAAGGAGCGAATCGTTAAAATCATATTGTTGTAACTGTGTACCAGACTTCCGATCTCGTCACCCGCCTGCTCTTTCTCTATGGGCACATATTGGCCTGCTTCCGCCTGCTTCATGCTTCTACGTAGCGCTTTTATAGGTCTTGTGATCGTAAAGCTTAATCCAAATGAGATGAGCGTTAGGATCAGACTGCTCAATAGAATGACGATCACGGTCATTCCTTTGATCTGGTTAATTTTCTGCAGCAGCTTTGCGCGCGGGATCTCCGTTTTAATTAACAAATTTCCATGATCGGTACTTCCGGATAAAATAATCCGATCTTCGACTCCATTATTCTTGAAGTCTTCGAAGCCGGGTTCGAGAACCTGCTTCCATGACAACTGGCCGCTGGCCGCACCGGAATGATAAACGATTTCTCCTTGACGATTACTTATGATGACACTCATCCCATATTTATCCCGGGCCAAGACGAATTCGTGATCAAGCTGCAGCAATGCGAATGGATCCAAGTCAATGAGAAGGAGGCCCGCATACGCTCCTCCCGAGCTGTACAACACCCTTCCTACCGTCACGACGGCTCCTGATCCTTTATCCTCATAATAGGATCGGTCATGCAACCCGGTAATAAAAAACGGCTCGGCTGAATTGCGAAGTTGCTTGTACCACTCCTGGGATAATAGTGCTTCCCTATTCACTCTGCTCGTTGCCGTCGTATATTGATAGACGCTGTCATCTCGGCTGACCAGCATCACGGTACTGATTTCCGATTTGAGCAAGGTAACCCTCATCAGCATGCTCTGAACAGCAACACTTTGGTTAACCAACTCGTTCATGGATAAACTTTGTTTATCTCCGAGACTGTAAATCAATTTGTTATCGACCAGAACCGACTTCGTGACCTTATCATATTCTTTCACAAAGTCATTCAAGGAAGTTTTAATTTGTGACGTGTACAAAGCAGCGAATTCTTGTGAGGAATTCTCCAGACTAGCTGCCGATTGGTGAAATATAATGGCGCTTACACAGAGGAGAGGGAGTAGACAAGCAAGAAGATAGCCTGCCATTAGTTTGTTTTGGAACTTCATATTCCTTATTATTAAAATTGCCCGTCGTCTCCAACTATTTCCCATCCTATTCGACCCTTCCTTTGCTGCGTCTTCTCTTGTTATTGTACATATCTAGAAGTAACGACGCTACCGAAGAAACTTATGTAAAAGGTGGATAATCATTTGTTCCTGAGTTTCAATACAGATATAAAGCAGCACCTTTTGTATTCGCTTACACAAAATATACTTTAATACTCTTTATATATCAAAGGGGCATTTGTACGTTTCTGCCCCGTCATTTTTATGATTTTTTCGATTTTATCTTAAAAATGACTATGGAAAAACGTAAAAAAGACCTGTTGAGGTTTCTATTGAAAGTAATATATTGTTAATTGTAAGCGGATACAAACGCTCATGTTCAAATCCTTCATGCCTGCATAACTAAAAGGAGGGGGGTGATACAAAATGAGGAAGAGTTAAGTTCTCTGGCTAGATTCATTGTAATTTGGGATAGAATCACTAAATTGGAGGCGAAACTATGAAAAAAGGTCTGATTTTCATTTTAACTATTCTGTGTCTTTTGTTGTCAATGGTAACACCGGTATTTGCTTCAGATGGAGTCTCCGACACTGCTAGATCGGAAACCAGCAATGCTGAAATCGGAAGAATAAACATAAGCACCATCCCCTTACCATCTTTTGCAAATAAAAACCTTTCTGGCACCTATACATACTCTGGAAAAGTACTCGTGTCTTATAAAACAGATAACGATCTCAACATATCCGATTTTTATAATATGGCTGTTCTCAACGATGATGGAACTGATTTCCAAGTTATATATTCTGGTGTAATACCGACAAAGCGCATCCGATATATGCCATTTCAGGATAATAAACGAGTCTTATTGGGTGATTATGTACTGGAGTGCATACCTAATATTGACAAATGCAACAAAACCAACCTAATCCCCATCATTTACCCTTCGGCCATTACAGATAATCCAGAAACCTATTGGTCAGAAATAATTATTGCACCTGACAACAAACATATGAGTTGGACTATACTCATGCCTGGTTGGAATGCTGCATCCCTTATTGGTGTCTTGGAACGTAAAAAGGATAATTATGTTCTCGAAAACGTGCAAATCATTAGTTCTGTGCAAAGTTTTAAAAATGACCCGAATAATCCGGGATTTATTATTCCACTTGCAGTGCGAGGTGGTGAAGTTAAACAATTTGTAAATGGAGGAAATGCAATATCCATTGCAGGAGCAAGGGATTTTAGTACAACGGATTCGATTTTGCAGGATTTGAATACAGGGAATGTTAATCAAATCACAAGAACACCTGGATATGATGAAACAACTATATTCTCTCCAGATGAACGTTTGGGAATCGTAATGAGCACGAGATTTTCAAAACATACAGACCCCGCCATATTTGGACTCTTGCCACGGCCGTACGGCGTAAAGACCTCCGCTGTTCCTAACGGGATTCTATACCAATATGCAGTAGATGGTATACGCAAGTTCAGGCATGGCAACATTGGACCGGTATTAATTGATATTAACCGTTCAATGCAACAACCGGGATATCAAGGAGTACAACTCACAACTGATGAAAATTGGGTGTACTACTCCCCAATGTCTTGGCATCCGGACGGAAAACGTGCCATGTGGGGGGAGGGTTTTAGGGGGAGTAACGATTTACAAATGAGGCTTCAGAAAGTGGATCTTCTGGATTATAAGCCAGGGAAGCCTATACCTATTAAAAAAACGACTGATAACATTCCTTATGGCATCAAAGACCTGTCTGTATTAAATTCTAATGATTCCCCTGTAGAAGGGAAAATTGCAGGAAAACATTCTGGATATATTTCTATACTTAATCATAGTTCCCCGAATTTCACAGGATATTCAGACACACAGTATGTAAACTTTAGTGATGATGGCGTCAATTTCTACAATGGGTACGAGAAGGCAAATTATAATTATTTAGGTGAAAGCCGATATGAAGCGAACATTCAATTGACCGGCGAAAAGCAGGGGGTAATGAATTTTAGGGCAACCTTCGGAGTAGCTTTTGGATCCAATCCTGCTAAGCTGTTATTTGGACCAGATGTTGACGGCAAGCCTAAGAGTTACGGATATGCTACCTATAACGGCGTCACGTTAAATATCGAGGACTTGTACGAATAGGACAAATAGGGCGCCTACAGTTTAGCCTATGATCAATGTCCTCATTTTTGATCGCTATTTTTCATGCCCCTTTGTCTATGATGGCAAAACTTAGCTGGCTTTCATACGACTATGGAGCTCTGCTTCCTTAATTAATAAAAATATAATAGGCGTTCACCCAATAGAGTGAACGCCTAATTTTACTTTCGCTAGTTTCTACTAGGAGGAACAGCATTATCAAGGATATATTAAATGAAGAAAGGAGTCCCAAACTCATCTATGACTTTGGGACAGCCACATTCTGGTTTATTGCCGCTATGTGCCAAGATGCTCCACATGGCTGTTACCGCCTCCGCTATTTTTCCGCTCGCGTTCCAGCATGTCCAAATACGTATGTCCGGCATTTAGTACTTCAATAATGCGATCGACATCGTAAACGCTCCCCCGCCACGTCCCCCCGCTTGCCGCTTGCAGCGCTGCCCATAGACGAGTATCATCCGGCAGCTTAGGATCAGGCGAGAGCTCAGGGTGGGACGAACGTTTGGCCAGTATGGCAGCTCCCTCCTCAGGACTAAAGCGCTCTTCTCCTTGACCGATAAAGTGGACGGTTCCTTCCAGCCGGGTTATATCGATTTTCACTTCTAGTAAATCCCCGTTACACAGCTTTCCGATCGGTCCGCCCGCCAGCGCTTCAGGACCTATATGGCCAATGCATGCCCCCGTCGATACGCCGGAAAACCGGGCATCCGTAAGCAATGTGACATATTTGCCGAAGGGCAGATGTTTTAATGCCGAGGTAAGCTGATACGTCTCTTCCATGCCTGTACCGGACGGCCCTCTGCCGATTAGCACCATAATATCGCCTTCGGAAATGCGGCCGTCTTTTATCGCTTTAACTGCCGATTTCTCCATTGTAAATACTTTCGCGCGTCCGGTATGGTGGTATACACCGTCTTCTCCTACAACTTCAGGGTCAATGGCGGTCGATTTAATGACTGAGCCCTCAGGAGCAATATTTCCGATAGGAAATGTCACTGTGGACGTAAGCCCCCTGCTCTTGGCCTTGGCTGAGCTCATAATAATATCATCCGCATCAATACCGTCCGTTTCCTTCAAATGCCGGCGTATCTGATGACGCCGCTCCGAGGATTCCCACCAATCCAAGAGGACGCCGAGGCTCTCGCCAGCCACCGTTGTCACCGATTCATCAAGCAGCCCCAGCTTCCTTAAGTGAAGCATGACTTCCGGCACGCCTCCAGCCATAAATACGCGAACCGTCGGGTGATATTCCGGACCGTTCGGCAGCACGCTTACGAGGCGCGGCACACTTTTGTTGATTCGGTTCCAATCGGTCACGTCCGGGATGCGGCATTTTGCCGCATGGGCAACTGCCGGGATGTGAAGCAGCAAATTGGTTGAACCGCCAAACGCAGCATGAACGACCATTGCGTTGTTGATGGCCGCATCGGTTAGGATATGGCTCATATGGATGCCTTTCGCCTGCATCCAATAGATGGCTCTCGCGGACTGTCTGGCGATATTGCGCCAGAGCGCCTGCCCTGACGGGGCCAGCGCTGAATGCGGTAAAGACATGCCAAGCGCCTCCGCCACGACCTGCGCGGTCGCTGCCGTTCCAAGGAACTGACAGCCGCCGCCTGGGGTGGCGCAGGTACGGCAGCCCATATCCGCCGCTTCCTGCAGCGAAATCTGCCCTTGCGAATAGCGGGCGCCAATCGTTTGAATCTTGGCGGCATCTTCACCGTTGGTGGGGGGCAAAGTTACACCCCCAGGGACGATAATGCCCGGCAAATCATGAATACCGGCAAGAGCGATCATGGTAGCAGGAAGCCCTTTGTCGCAAGTCGCGATGCCGATCACACCGCTGCGTGTCGGCAAGGATCGCACGAGCCTCCGGTACACGATAGCGGCATCGTTGCGATACGGCAGCGAATCGAACATCCCCGTCGTGCCTTGCGAACGCCCGTCGCAAGGATCGCTCACATAGCCTGCGAACGGAACTCCGCCAAGTTCGGTAATCTCTAGCGCCGCCTCTTTCGTGAGAAGACCGACTTCCCAGTGGCCGGTATGATATCCAAGGGCGATAGGCGTACCGTCCTCTGCGCGTAAACCGCCTTGTGTGCTGAGAATGAGCACTTGCTTCCCGTTCAAACGGTCCGGCTGCCAACCCATGCCGACGTTCTGGCTCAAGCCGAACAAATCGCCGCTCGGCCAGTTGAGCAGCATGTCGCTCGTCAACGGCAGCGAGCCTTGGGGACCCGCTGCATGGGTTTGCAATCGGTAGCTTTCGTGATCTTCCTGACCCATAATATATGTCCATGCATCACTCAACGCAATCCCCCCTCGCTCAACGCATTATTTCCAACAAACAATCGTCTCGCCCGTTAACGCATCGGATTGCGGGCCGCACAGGAACATGACGATATCCGACATATCCTCAGGTTGGGCAACTTTCTGCAAGCGCGAGCGGTCATCTTGCTCTGTGACCGTTCGCGTCGCCAGAAAACGAGCCGTGTAGGTCGGAGCTGGAGATATACAGTTAACGTTCACGTCGTACGGCCGCAGCTGCTCAGCTAAACTGCGCGTATATTGCGAGATGCCCATTTTGGCTGCTGCATAAATGATCCCCTCGCGAACGGGAAGATGACCGGCAATCGAGCCAACGTTCACAATTTTACCGCAGCGGCGTTCACGCATATGGAGACCTGCGAATTTACACGCATACATGGTTGACAGTAAATTACGATCTACGACGGAACGAATATCCTCCACAGAAATATCCAACGCATCATTGGGATCCGGACGCGGCGTACGCATGCCGATGTCTCCCCCGGCATTGTTCACTAAAATATCCAGCGAGCCGAGCGCTGCAATAGATTGCTCTATGAGCGCTTTGACTTGCTCCGGATCGGACAATTCCGCCGCGATAAAGTGTGCCTTCACGCCATGCTTAGAAGCGATTTCCTGCGCTACGGCACTGCCGGACGGCGCCTCATTAAAGCGCGCCGCTGCCGCTTCATTCACATCATGAATAATGACATTAGCGCCCGCACGCGCTAAATCAACAGCGTATTGCCTTCCAAGACCTCTGCTGGAACCGGTTACAAGAGCATTTTTACCTGTCAGATCGATCCATGTCATCCTGATCACCTCATGGGATTAGTGCGTTATGCATAACGCTTGATGATGCTCGATAAATAAGTCATGCCGGCATTCAATTCTTCCAACTCGTATGCGGCGATGACATCAGCCGGTGCGCCCTTCTCGAAAGGTGTTTGCCAATCCCCATTATTTCTCGCATGATTCTTGACAAACCGCAGCAGGCCAGTGAGCTGACGTGCCGAACGTTCCGGGTATTCGTTCCAGAAATCTTCCTGCAGCACACGTACATGCCTCGCTTCCAAAGCACCGTGTTCGACCGACATCGTAACCTGCGGATTCACTTCGTCAAAAATTCCCAGCAATTCGGGAAAGTTGATAACCCCTTGCCCTAACGGCTTCCGCACTAAGCGGTATCCTTCTTCGGAGGAATAAATGGCATATTCCTTGAGATGGACATTCTTCACATAGGGGGCTACCCGGCGAAAAAATTCGACCGGCTCCTCGGCCGTGGCCAGCGGATTGCCTGTATCGAGCGTGATGCCAAATTTCTTCGAACTGATGTTTTCGCATAACCAAAGCAATTCCTCAGAAGCCAAATCCTGGTGGTTCTCCACAGCCAAATTAGCGCCTGCCGGGTTTGCCGAATCCATCACTTCCTGTAAAGAACGAAGGATAGATTGCAAGAAAGGCTGCCAGGAGCCAACCATATGTCTGCGGTCCCCGCCGAACTTCGCCCCGCCCACAACCGTTCTCACCGTAAGGGCGCCAACCCGGTCAGCCATCTGCAGCGCATCCTTGAGGTGGCCGGGATCAAATCCTCCGGTGGCAACGTTTATGAACAGCCCTTTGTCACGTGCATATTCGGCCGCTTCGTCGGCATCGGTGCTTTGCAAAATATCATACGGAATTTCGCTGCCCTGAAGCCCGTATGACTCGGCCATCTGCAGCAGCTCTTTCGCCGTAATGCGTTTCCGGTCAGCTGCCGGGTGAATGCCCATCGCATAAACAGTTCCGTAAGCCGTAAGTCCGAATCTCATATGCATATGCCTCCTTTTGGATCCTTATTCAGATGTCCAACCGCCGTCAATCACGATCGCCGAGCCCGTCATGAAGCTGGACAGATCTGAGGCCAGATATACCATCAGCCCTGTTAACTCCTTAGGCTCCCCCCAACGCTTGATTGGCAGGTGATCCAAGAAAAATCGATTTGCTTCCGGATTGTTAATGACAGCTTGGTTGATGTCCGTAGCAAAAGGCCCCGGGCAAACGGCGTTGGCCGTTATGTTATGCTCAGCCCACTCAAGCGCCATGACCTTCGTCAATTGGATCAATCCGCCTTTGCTGGAGCAATAAGCGGACCGTTCAGGGAGGGCCACCGTCCCCAGCATGGAGGCAATATTTATAATTCTTCCGAATTTTTGTTTGATCATTTGCGGAACGACCGCTTTGGCGCACAAAAAAGGCGCTTTCAAATTCGTCGTCTGAACAAGATCCCAGCTCTGTTCGTCATAATCGAGAATCGGTTTGCGCACATTAACTCCGGCATTATTAATCAAAATATCCAAACGCCCGAAGGTGTTCACGATTGTGTGAGTTATAGCTTCCATTTGCCGAAAGTCCGTCACATCTGCGGCAAGCCCCAGCGTGTCTCTGCCTGTTTCCTTGCGAATCGCATCCGCTGCCGATTGCGCTTTGCGCTCATCCCGGCTTGTCACAACGACACTTGCGCCTGCATCCGCTAACGCACGAGAGAACTCCAGCCCAAGTCCCTGGCAGCCGCCAGTAATGAGTGCAACCTTCCCATTCAGCTTGAAATCACTCATAGGTTTATACATCCCCCTCACATACGTATTTCTTCTCGTTTTTAATTATAATCACGCGGGGATTGAGACTGAATGGAATATTTTTGGGCACATCCGTAAATTTTTTTGAATCCATACAATAAGAAAAACCCTTGCCTTCCTCCTGGAAGTTAAGGGCTTTGTTCGTCATGGTTGAATGATTTTGCTTGGGACGATTTGAAACTTCTTTTTGAAGCACTTGCTAAAATAGTAGGGATCCGAGTAGCCTACGCTTTGCGAGACGTCGACAATTTTAAGCGAGACCAGCCCTTCGGGCGGCACATCTCTCAGCATCTCCATAGCGCGATCCAGCCGCAAATCGGATAAATATTCCGTAAACGATTTTCCTGTTTCCTTTTTGAAAATATGGCTTAGATAGCTCGGGTTGGCGCATATACTGCGAGCTGCTTGCTGTAACGTCAACGACTCCTCGGCAAAGTGCTCTTCAATATACGCAATGGCTTTACTTACGATATCGGAACCTTTGAAATTCGCCAAATAGTTATCCAGCTCTGTAAACACAATTTGTTTAAAAAAGAGCTGGAGCCACTGCTGCAACCCGGAGATGGTTTCCAGGCTATGCATCTGCCTAAACAACGGATGACGGTCCGTCATCCATCCGCTCGGCAGCGTGCCCCCACGTTCCAGAATGACGGCGCTGCCGAGCGAAACACACTCCATCAAGACGAATACAGCGATCTCTTTGCTCGCCTGAATGATGACGAGTCTTGAACAAATCTTGTCGATTTTTTCGGCAATCGCTTCCCGATTCTTATTACGAATGGCCGTTATCCATTCCGTTCGATCTATTGGAAGAGAGAAGACGGCTTCTACCGGTTCTTCTTGATTTTGCGCGTATGTGATAACCCGGTTGCCGCCTTTCGTAAATTTATATTTTAAGACATACACCGCCTCCGAATACGAGAGGTGCACTTGGCTTAAACTTTCATACGTTTGCCCCAAAGCGAGCGTAACGCCAAGATGCATTCTTTGATCGATGAAGCTGCGGGCTTGGTCGCAAAGCTCAATTAACGCTTGGTCCTGAGCATGGCTGTGCCCGACCAACATTGCAATCTTTTTGTCCTCTCCGTCGATCACCGCGCAATAAATACCCGACGCTTCGAAGGTATCCTGTAAAATGTTCTTAACCACAAATCGCCACAGCTGCCGCTCTTGTTCCTTGGTATAACGTACATTTAGCTCATCGATTTCGACGACAAAGGCGGCATATCCTTGCGCATGCTGCGGAATGTCATAATACTGGGCATGCCGATACAGCGTCTCCGGACTGTCTGACGGCTCATAAAGCAGAAGTTGACGGACAAAATGGTCTCTTAACAAGGGTTTCGATCGTTCTACTTGTTCCTTCAGATCTTTAACGTTAAGAGAGGATTGCATGTCCTGTAAATGCTCTTGGCGAATTTCCGTTAAAGCTTGGCTAAGCTCATCTTCATCGACGGGCTTTAGCAAATAGTAAGACGCCCCTAACGTTATCGCAGCCTGTGCATACTCGAATATATCGTAGCTTGTTATAAATATCACTTTTGTCGCAATATGCGAAGATCTTAATGCTTCTACGAAATCTAATCCAGTCATGCCCGGCATGTTAATATCAGCGAGGATCAAATCATATTGCTCTTGTCGTGCAAGCTCCAGAGCTTGGGAACCGTTCTCTGCTTCTTGCTCGATGGTGTACCCGAGAGCCTCCCAATCAATCAAATTGATCAGAAGCTTACGGAAATAATATTCATCATCAACGATCAATACGCGTAATTTCGGGTTCATAGAGAGCTACCGCCTCTCCTCAAGCTCAGATTTTTCGAAGAAAACAGGAATCCGCAGCTGTACTTCGACACCTTCTCCCGGTTGCGAGATCATCGTGATACCGAATGGCTGCCCGTAACGAAGCCTGATACGTTCCTGTATGTTGTTGATGCCAAAGCTGGACAAACCATGATGGGATGGCTCGTGCCGCCAAATTCGCTGGAGTTTCTCCTCGTTCATGCCGTTCCCGTTATCCTTCACCTTGAAACATAGGACCTTCAAGCCATTCGTCTCTTCCATGCCACCGGTAATCTCACAGAGAGCGCCATTCTGCTTTTCTCTCAGTCCGTGGTAGATCGCATTTTCCACAAGCGGCTGCAGCAGCATATTCGGAATCCAGCATCCCTCGATTCTGCTATCGAATTCAATCCTGTACTGCATATGCTGGTATCGGATGGTTTGGATATAGAGATAGCTTTCGAGATGCTTCCTCTCCTGAGACACCGGAATGATCTCTTGCCCTCGATTAAGCGACATCCGGTAAAAATCGCCGAGCGATTTGACGACCTTGCCGATATCATGAGCTTGTTTCATTAAGGCCATAGATCGAATCATTTCTAAAGTGTTGTATAGAAAATGCGGTTTAATCTGCGAATATGATAATTGGAGCTCCAGCTTTCGCTTTTGCTTCTCTTCATGATTAATGGTGTGCATCAGGTCTTGAATCCGGCTTACCATTTCATTAAATTTATAAGCCAAACGGCCGACTTCATCGTTCGAAGCAACAATTGTCCGCGTATGCAGCTTGCCGTCTCCAACCGCTGTCATTGCTCTGCTTAGCTGCATAATCGGATTAGTGAGCCACTTGGAAAAAATAGTGGAAAGGATGAGCGCCAAAAGCAATCCTGTCAGGCCAAACCCTAAAATAAACAAGGTAATTTCCCACTGATCTTTCATCAATTCCTTGGTTGGAACCACATAGACGGCTCTCCACCCGTTCTTATCCATAGCTTTAGAAGAAACAAGCAGATTCGTCTTTCCATTATTGAAAATCGTTGAGCCGTTTCGATCCACAATCATCCGGCCAAACAAGTCATGCGTAGACTGGTAAACGATATCAGCATCATTAGCCGAAAGGATCTTACCTTCGGCGTTGACGATCATAATATTGCTCCTTAGGTCGTCATTGCTGTAAATATGGGATAACTTTCGCTCGTCGATGTTGATATAGATATAGCCCATGAGGAGCCCATTATCAATATTGATAATTCGTCTGCCTATAGACAGTAAGCTCTTATGCTGATCATTCACAAGAAACGTACTCTCGAAGGTTTCAATCCAGACTGCTGTGCCTTTCGCATCGATCAGCTGTTCTTTAGGATAGTCATTCATCGAGGAACCGGTCACATTCGACATATTGTCCGAATAGAAAACTTTTTCACCACTCGTCGATTGAATGACAACGGAGTCAATGTAAGGGTTGGATTCAACCATTGCATTCAAGCTTGCATACATCGATTGTATGTCGTCGAGCTTCTGAAGCTCGCTGTTCACATCATTCGTGTCCATCAATACGGATTGGTACGTTTTATTGATCATTGAGAGCTTTGAGAAATTTTCAATATCATTAAATAAGGTGTTAATCGTGTTCGTTATGTGTCCAATCTTTTGTTCCGAGCTGCGAAGAGCCCGCTCCTCTGCTTGATGCAGCGTCATTTGATAAAGCGTTATGGTCAGAAAAACGATACTGGGTAAAATGATGATCACATTAATGAGCTGAATTTTTTTGCGAATCGGCATGTCTTGAAAATATCGGAGCGCTTTAATACCTATCCCCTCCAGAAAAATCGCGGTGAACCCTCCGCTTACGGCTTCCTCATAATTTGCTCCATACTTTCTGTATACTGCGAAGATGACAATGTTCCCGTATACAATTTCTGGTTCAAATCCCGATACTCTTCCCCCTTAGACGTTGTCATTGTACTATACCAATACGATTGGATGAATTTGAAGTTTTTGAAATCCTTCACATACTCCGCATAAGCATCGTTGATTTTTCCTTCTGTTTTCGCTTCCGATTCTGCATAAGGAGCTTGACCAAGCTTGACGAGTTCGTGATTGATTTTCAGCGAATACCGGATTGCGAATTCCTTAGCTTGCGGCAAATGCGGGGATTGGACATTGACGAACAGCCCGTAAGGCGAGCTGCTTCGCTCCCCGGTGTTCGTAGAGAATGGATCCGCTGCCGCTCCTGTCTGGGGAAACTTGATATATCCCAAATCGTCGCCTAAGCTTGAGATGGCTTTATTGAAAATCCAAGAGCCGTTGATAAGCATTAGCGCTTTACCTTTGTAAAACAGATCGCGAGCTTCAAGATCGCTATGATTTAAAAATCCTTGCTGAAACGCGTCTGCCTGCACCAACTTAATGACTTTGTCGGCGGCATCTACAAATGGCTTATCGGTGAATTTGATCTCATGTTGAAGCGCTCGGTTGAAAGCATTCGGATCCTCGCGCAGCACTAATGTATTGTAGATGATATCTCCCGGCCAGCGGTCTTTGCCGCCTAAGGCGATCGGAATCACTCCGTTGCGGTTCGCAGCATGAATCACGGCAAGAAGTTCATCCCATGTTTTCGGTGGCTGAATGCCGAGACTAGCCATAAGCTTCTTATTATAGACAACGACTTGCGAATGCTCGGGACGGTAAGGTACGGAATAAATGCTCCCGTTCCCCGATTGAATCAAACTCCCTTGAGCAAATTTGGATTCCAGCCCTGTTGAGGCCAACACATCATTTAACGGAGCCGCCACATTGGCATTCAGAATTAATTCCCGTTCCGATTTACCTAAGTATTGCGAGAATACATCAGGCAGCTCGTTTGCCGAAATAGCTACTTTGATTTTGGTCTTATACCGTTCGGGATTAATAAATTCATAGTTCAGCTTAATGTTCATCTCTTCGGCTACCTCTTCGGCAGCCGGCTTCAAATAAATATCCGTATTAAACATCCATAAGGTCAAAGCTCCGCCTTTATTCGTTTCGTTCGCAGCTCCTAGAGCCTGATTGACGGAATCGCCATTACCACAACCAGACAAAAATACAAGACCAATCATCAACAAAGAGAAGAGACTTTGCTTCTTATGATTCATGTAAAATCCCCCAGAGATGTTGTATTGTGGTACTGCTTCATATAGCTATATTATAAGCTCATATTTCAGAGAATCATAGAGAAAAAGGTCAGCCGGATTACTCCGGATGACCTGACGTACAGGAACCCTATAGCTTAGTATTTAGCGCCTCCGTCAGTAAGTCCGCCGATGACAAAGGTTTGGGCGCCGAGATACAAAATTAAAGCAGGGATTGATGCGATCACCGAAGAACTCATGAGCAATCCCCAAATGAAGGAATCGGAGAATTTAAAACCTGCAATACCAACCATCGCCGTCAGCTGGCTTGGACTCGTCGTAACAACGAGCGCATACAAGAACTCATTCCAAGACATGGTGAAGGCGAAGGTCGCCACCACAGCTATACCTGGAGCAGCAATGGGGAAAATAATCTTCCATAACGTTTGCATTCGTGTGCATCCGTCGATCAGTGCCGCTTCTTCCAAAGAACCTGGAATGGCTTTGAAGTAACTAAGGAGCATGTAGCAGCAATAGGGGACAATAAAAGTCGGATAAATGATCAGCAAACCATACTTGTTGTCTGCAAAGCCGAGCTTGCTGACCAGTACGTACATCGGGATAAACAGCACCGCTGCCGGCATCAGATAGCATATAATAATGCTTCTCGTAATAAATTTCCTACCGCGAAACTTAAGGCGGGTCAGGCTGTAAGAAGCGAAAATACTAATGAGCAGCGAGATCAACGTGGCAAGCAGGGAAACGATTAAGCTGTTTTTCAGGTTGGTCATAAACTCCGTTTGGCTAAATAGATCCTTATAATGCTTCGTGGTTACCTCGGTCGGGATCAAGGAAGGTTTGGCATCGTACATAAGCGCGTCGGGGGTGAACGATGTTTTGACCATCCAATAGACCGGAAACAATGTCCAAATTAAGCCGATAACGACGATTGCATAGATCAACACTTTTTTACGAACGGCACGTACGGTGGATGCTCTCATCCTCGCTGCCTCCTCCTCTCAATCTTCCTTGGCCAGCTTTCGGGTCATAAAGAACATCAGCACCAGCAAGATCGGAATGATGGATCCGGCCACACTGAGCGATTTGCCCATATCATTTTGGAGAAAGGCGGTTTCATACGTATAGACAGAAATAACCGCCGAATTATACAAAGGTCCCCCTCCAGTAATCAAATAAATATTTTCGAAATCATTAAACGTCCAAATGGAAGATAGCATGGTCGTAATGACGAGCACCGAACTGATAGAAGGGATCGTGACCGAAAAAAACTGGCGAATAGGACCCGCTCCATCAATTTTTGCAGCTTCGTACATCTGCTTGTCAATCGTCTGCAAACCACCCAGGATGCTGAATAAGAAGAAAGGAATCCCTCGCCAAATGTTAACGATAATGACGGAGACTAATGCTATTTTAGGTCCGCTTAACCAAGCGACCGGATTTTCAATCAAACCTGTATCGAGCAGCAATTGATTGATGATTCCGTAAGAATCGTTGTACATCCACTTCCACGTCAGCGCCGACACCAGTCCGGAAATGGCCCACGGTACAAGGAACAACACCCGTACAATGGATCTGCCGAAAAACGCCTGATTCAGCGTCAAGGCAAAAATCATCCCGATCACCAGTTTAAAGAACACATCCGTCATAAAGTAAATGAACGTATTTTTGAGGACCTTCCAATACACCGGATCTGTGAATATTTCGCGATAGTTCGCAAAGCCTATAAAATGCGCTTCGGCTCCTACGGTTTTATCGGTTAAGCTTAGGTATAGCGCATTGATAAAAGGAATGCCGATCACCACGAAAATAACGATGATAACCGGCATGACCGACGTATACCCCAAAACCATTTCACTTCTTCGATTGGATGTTTGCAGCATGGTTTCACCTTCCTATGGGAAAGTACGCCTTTAATTTCATCTCTTATTTTTTCTCGTAAACTCGCTTGTAGTTTTTCTCGATTTCATCCAGCGCTTTTTTCGGATCTGTATTATTAACGACGATGCTTTGAACGGCCTTAGGAAGAATGTATTCGCTGATTACTTGGGAAGCGCGCGCATCCGGAGGTCCCGGGTCACCCAGCGGAACAATATTTTTTGAGGCGTCGAACCAGCCTTTGTTTTCCGGCTTCTGCCAAAACTCCGTATTTTCAAATCCGTTCAATACCGGCACAGCCAATCCATTCAACTTCTCGATCAGCTTTCCATAGAAATCTTTGTTGAAGAAATAATCAATGTATTTTTTAGCGTTATCAAGGTTTTTGCCTTTGTTGAACATGACGAACACGGTTCCGCCGCCTGAACCAAATTGTCTCTTTGGACCAGCTGGCCAAGGCATGACCTGCGTATTGTTAAGCAGCTCCGGCTTCTCTTTTCTCATCGCCGCATACACGCTGCTGGAGTTAAAAATGATTCCTACTTGACCGTTCAAATAAGCCGTATTGTTCCATGAATCATCGCCTGTTACCGCGCCTGGCGGCGTCAATTTCTCAGTGAAGAAGCTGGTGTCAAATTTGATGGCTTCCAAAGCCTCCGCTGTATTGACCGTAACTTTGCCGTCCTTATCTACCAAATCCGTGCCGTACGTTCGAATTAAGTTTTCGATACGACCATTCGAATCTCCGCCGCCTCCAAGCTGGAATCCAAGCCCATAGAAATTATTTTTCGGATCGTTTATCGCAAGTGCCACTTTTTTTACATCATCCCATGTTTTCGGAAGCTCAAGCTTCTTTTCGGCTACTTTATCTTTTCGCACATACATAACGTTCGGATTATGATAAACCGGAACCTCATACCAACCCTCTAATGCATAGGCGTATTTCTTGGAATCTTCCCTGAAATCATATTTCTTCAAAATATCCGAAATTTCCACCAATTGATTGTTGCCGACGAATTGCTTCGCGACAAAATCGTCAGCCAGCAGCAAGTCCGGCGGGTTCCCCGCTTCCACTGCCGCAAGCAGCTTCGTTTTTAAATCAGCCGGCGGAATCGCGACATACTCCACATCGACATTGAATTCCTTGGAGAATTGCGCCACTCTCTCTTTTTGCGAGTCATTGTATTCCTTCACATATTCCGATTTGTCCCAAAAAACCAATTTCGTCTTTTTGGTACTGCTCTGCTCCCCCGCATTTTGTGTAGTTGGAGCCGTCGTGCTGCCGCTCGCTGGAGTCGCACTCGAACTGGCACTGTTACTCGGACTGCTGCAGCCTGCGGCTGCAAAAACGAGTGAGAAAATAACCGGCAATGACATCGCTTTTTTTAATTTGGACATGTAGCTCCTCCTTAATGAATCCGTTTACATTTCTGATTATAGCCTGATGGGGGAGGCTGGATGAATGGATTATTTTTGGGCGCACCCGTAAATATTTTGTGGAAGAGCCACACTGGTATTCAGATTCATGAAATTATTTGCAAAAATCCCCTCCATTTTATATGGGCTGAACCGAAAATGTTGCATGGTGTAAACTTATATGGAAATGGATTTTCTTTAATAGGAAGGCAGAACAAATGGAGTCGAATTCAATTGGGGGTTGACGCTCCAAAACAAGAAGGCTCATTTCAGGTCCCCATTTCTCCAGATAATGAAAAGTAAAACCCCGGGGAACCGGGGCTTTACGCATAGAAAGTTATTATAGGGAATCCCGGTCTTGCAGCAAAGCTTTCAGCCTGCCAGGGAAATCCGTAATGATGCCCGAGACCCCCATATCAGTTAACTTCAGCAGATCTATTTCTTCGTTGGCCGTATAAGGGTAGACATAAAGCCCGTTCTCTTTCGCCTTCAGCACATCTTCGGCATCCAGCATTTGAAAGTAAGGATGAAGCGAGTACACATCCACATCAAAACTTCGAGCATAAGCGGTTGGATCCAGTAAATTGGATTGATACAAAAGCCCAATCTTGACTTCCGAATCCATTTGTTTGATCCTTCTGACACACTTATGGTCAAAAGATGAAACGATAACATGATTCAAACGCTTACGTCTTCGCAGAAATTCAACTAATTTACGCTCCATTCTGCCTTCGTATGCGTATTTTACTTCCACGTTAATCATAATGCTCTCGGGTACTAGATCAAAGACTTCGTCCAAAGTAGGCACGGTCTCCCCTTTGAACTCGTCGCCAATCCAGAGACCAGCATCATAGGTTTTGATTTCCGATAAGCTTTTCTCCACGATCAGACCTTTCCCGTTTGTAGTCCGGTCTAATGTCATATCATGGCAAACGACGATTTCCTCATCAGCGGTCAAATGAACGTCAAGCTCAATCCCTTCGCATCCCTGGCTTAACCCAAGCCGGAAAGCAGCGAGCGTATTTTCTGGGGCCATTCCTTTAGCCCCACGGTGTGCAATAATCATCGGTTTGTTAATAAGCATAACTGTTTCCTTTCCGGCTACTGAACTGGAGCCTTCTCACATCATTATTTGACTGTTTTGTTGTATGTTTGAATTTTTGAAGTGATTTCTTTTTCCGCTGCATCCAAAGCTTCCTTCGGAGTCTTCTTGTTGTTGAGCACTTCTTCGATTGAGACTTCAACAATTTGTCTTGCTTCAGGGAATACACCCATTACCGCACCCTGTGTTGCCGTGTTCAACTTCGTTTGGTGTAGTTGATCAATCGCCGTCTGGAACTGAGGGAACTTTTTCAGGTTTTCTTTTACAATGTCTTCGTCATAGGCTTTTTTGGTAATCGGGAAGTATCCCGTGTTGACGTGCCAGTAAGCCTGTTCCTTAGGTGTAGTCAAAAATTTGATGAAATCCCAAGTGGATTTCTGCTCATCATCTGGGCGGTTATTCATAACCCACAAGCTGGCTCCGCCGACAATAACACCGCCTTCTTTCGCATCTGCCGGCTTAGGTAAGGTGCTGGTCCCAACTTCGAATTTACCGCTTGCACTGTCAACTAGCCCCTTAAGCGCTGCTGTAGATTCCAGAATCATACCTACCTGACCTGCGGAAAATGCTTTTTTGGAATCGTCCGTTTTGCGTCCCAGATTGTTAGCCGCTTTGGTGTCGATAAGATCCTTCCACCAAGTCAGTACCTTCACACCTGGCTCCGTATTCACCAGCGATTGGGTTGCAAGAGAGGTCCGACCGTTTCCGTTGTTTACATATTCAGCACCTTGATTAGCAAAGAGCTGCTCCATGAACCAACCATAGATCGCAAAGTTTGCCCCCGTCGCTTTACCTGATTTGGTAATTGCATCTGCTGCAGTTTTCAATTCCTCGAAAGTTTTTGGAGGCTTCGCAGGATCAAGACCGGCTGCTTTAAACAAATCTTTGTTATAATAAAGGACCGGATTCGACGTGTTGAACGGCATTGAGTAAAGTTTACCGCCCAGTGTATAATAACCAGCAATGTTCGGTTCCAGCTGTGAAGAATCCCACTTATCCGAATCAATGAAGTTTTGCATCGGTGTAATTGCTTTGGAATCGATCATGAAGCGGCTCCCGATCTCATACATTTGGACAACCGAGGGGCCTTCTGTTGTACCCATCGACGCTTTCAGTTTGCTAAGCAAGTCGTCGTAGCTTCCTTGATACACCGCTTCTACTTTGATTTTATTCTGAGAAGCGTTATAATCTGCGACTAGTTGATCAACAACTTTCGTATTTGCTCCACCCATCGCATGCCAGAAAACGACTTTCTTAGGTCCGCTTGCCTCAGCTGCTCCAGATTTCGTTGCCTCTGGCTTCTTACTTTCTGTACTTTCCCCCATATTTATGCTGCATGCCGAAAGGAAAACCATTGTTGCCGCTAAAACTAAACCTGTTAATCTTTTTTTCCCCATTGTTTCTATCTCTCCTCGCTCAATGTAGATAAATATATATGATAAGCCTGTTAGGTAACAGACGGATCATCGCTCGCTTAACCTTTTACAGCGCCTGCGGTAATTCCACGTACTAATTGTTTCACACCTAAAGCCAATAAAAGGAAAGAAGGAAGCAGAACTATCGTAACTCCCGCCAAAATCAAATTCCACGACATAACTTCAGCATGCTGCAGCATAGAAACTCCGATTTGCACCGTTCTCATGGACGCCCTATTTGTTATTAATAGAGGCCATAAATAGTGGTTCCAGTGCGTAAGAAAGACATAAACCGCCAAAGTAGAAAGCGCAGGACGGGATAGCGGAAGTACAATCGAGTAAAAATTCCGGAGATGTCCGCATCCGTCAATTTTTGCCGCATCAAACAGCTCATTAGGTAGCTGAAGGAAAAACTGGCGAAGCAGGAAAACTCCGAAGGCCCCAGCCATAAAGGGAACGATCAGCCCCTGGTAACTGTCCATCCATCCCCAATTTTTGATGGTCAAATAATTAGGAATAATGGTGACTTCCCACGGAATCATCATGGTCGAAAGAAAGATGGCGAACAATACTTTCTTTCCTTTGAAATTCAGGAACGAAAAAGCGTAAGCGGCCAAACTGGACGTGATAACCTGACTTACCGTAATCCCCGAAGATACAATAAAGCTGTTCAGGATAAAGCGCACGATTGGAAAGCCCGAAATTGCGTTCTTGAAGTTTTCAAGATACAACTGAGAAGGAAATAATGGCGGTGGGAAGTTAGAAACTTCCTTCTCTGTCATGAACGACGAAGATACCGTAAATAACAGCGGATACAAAACGACAAGTGCCAGCACAATTAGCAGCAAGTAATTCAGGGTGGGTGCGATCCTTTTCGCAATCATTGATAATGCACCTTCTTTTCCAAAACTTTAAACTGCACCACAGTCAAGATCATGATAATCACAAAGAGAACCAAAGCCTGTGCACTGCCGATTCCGAAACGGAAATTAACAAAAGCGTCCTGATAGATGGAATAAACGATCACATTGGTTGAATTCATCGGACCACCCTTTGTCAAAATATGAATTTGTCCAAAGGCTTGGAAAGCGCCGATTACAGACACGATAAGGGCAAAAAATATCGTGGGCGACAGAAGCGGCAGAACGATTTGGATAAATGTCCGCGTCGGGCTTGAACCATCAATTTTAGCGCTTTCATAAATTTCTTCTGGGACCCCTTGAAGACCGCTGGACAGCACAATGAACAGAAACCCCATATTCATCCATATCGTCAACAGCGAGATCGAAACCAGCGCCCACGAAGGACTCGTTAACCAAGGGATCGGATCAATATGTGCAATGCTTAAAAAGTAATTCAGCATGCCTGCTGTCGGATGGAACAGCAAAAACCAGATAATCGACCCCGTACCTACCGAAATTACGATAGGCAGAGAAAATATGAACTGGAATACTTTCATGCCCCGCAGTTTGTTGTGGGTGATCGCTGCCAAAAACAGGGACCATACGATTGAAGTAGGTACCGTAAACAAGATAAACAGCAACGTCACTTTTAAATTCGAATAAAACTGTCCCGAGGCAAGTAAATCGCTAAAATTATCAAGCCCGACAAATTCAACGACCCTACCGCGAGGGTCAGTAAGCGTCATGCTCAGGTATACAGATTTGACCATCGGATAAAAAAGGAACGTAGCAAACAAGACTAAGGAAGGTGCAAGAAATAAATAGGCTAATATGTTCTCCTCCCACTTCTTTTTCCTTACTGATACACTTTCAGGTGTCCCCAGGTTTAAAGCGCTTTCATTTACCATCAAATAGCATACCCCTCTCTTTAAAAAGTTACATTTTCACGCTAAGGGCATTCGGTTTCCCTGTATCGCTTTTGGTAACTCGTTATTTTCCGTCTCGCTCATTTGGAGGAAACGGGTGAAAAGAGCGAAAAAAAATCACATAAATTGCCATGCCCGTTGACATGCAATCTACGTGAATCTCCTTGTCTCCATCACAATTATTAACTTGTTCATATCATACATGCTAGTAACGGATACTGTCAACCAAGATTTTCCACGAGTAATAATTTATTCAATTAGAGCAACCGTCGTGGCGTCTAAAGTTGACACTACCTATCCGTTCGCAATTCGGGACGTATGGAACGTAAATACTTCAGGCTTCTGCCCTCGATTACTTGAGCTGCTCGCTCAATCCGACAATGATGCCTTCGGGACCGCGGATGTAGGCGAGTCGATTCGTGTCCCCATATTGCACCACTTCGCCGACCTGTTCGGCGCCATGTGCCAGCAGGCGCGCGACCACGTCATCGATGTCATCGACGGCGAACATGATGCGGCGAATCCCGAGTTCGTTCACCGGAGCCTTCTCCGGTCCAGTTCTAATCGCATCCGGCGTGTGGAACTTGTCCAGCTCGATCCGTCCTTGGCCGTCCGGAGTGCGCATAAACACGAGGGTAGCATGGACGTTCTGAAGGCCAATGAGACGATCTACGGAGGAGCCCTCGACGGTCGTTTCGCCCTCCAACTCGAACCCGAGTTGGAGAAAGAAGGCTTTAACGGCTTCGAGATCGTCAACGACGATAAGGACGTTGTCCATTCGTAGTAATTTATTTTTTGCCATAGTTTTATCTCCTTGATGAAGAACAAGACTAGCAGCCAGTTAAGGCTTGCCGGAAAGGTGATTCATTGTGAAACAATCACTAGCGCAATCGCAGGAAAAATGAATAAATATGATTTTGGCCCTAGCAATTTTGTCTTCTTCATGCATACTCCTTTTGTATGAGTTCTACTATTTTTAACGGAAGCGAATTGCCGCCATTGTCACAAGTCCGACCAACAGACCGACCGGTATCCATATGGAAGCAAATAGCGCGTGCGGTTCCAAAATAGCGGTAATTACCGCACCCAGGCAATAGATCGCTACCGCCCATGTGCGTAACCATGCGTCTGCAGTAAATGGGGTGACTCCGCGAAAATGGGCAATCGTATCCTCGATGACATTCGCGAGGTTATTGGTCAAAACGGTCGTCGAAATCCCAGCCACTTTCAAATGCCTGGCGACTGTCGTTTGCATGCCCATCCCCACGCTCAATAATAGAATGAGTATATATAAATACCTGTCGCTGTCTCCCGCATAGGAGAGCAACGCTGCAATAAATAGCAGAAGACCTTCGATGCCTAATGCAATCGTTGCGCCTCTGGACCAAAGCTGATCTTCCCGATCTCGCTTCACAATCACAGTTGCGAGCGCAATACCAGCGATAAAACCAATAAACGCAAGAATTGATCGAAGCACAGCCAGCGGTTTTGCTTGTCCAATCGCGATTCCGATTAGCACAAGATTTCCTGTCATATTAGCAGTGAATACATGTCCCAGTCCCAAATATCCGATCACATCAACGATGCCTGCTATCAGGCAAAGTACCAGGACTGATCTGTTAAGGTGTGTACGTGTGGGCATAATACATCAATCCTCCCATCTATTAATATGGCTAGGATCTGTTAATTCATGCTTGAAGTAACGGCAGACGAATTTCTACTAAAGTCCCTTCATTCATTTTGCTTGAATAGGTAATATTTCCTTCATGCTGTTTAATAATCTTCTTGCAAATCATTAAACCAAGTCCAGTTCCCTTCTCTTTTAAACTATAAAAAGGCTCCCCTAACTTCGGCAATAGCTCCTCCGGAATCCCGCAACCGTGATCTTTAATGGATATCACACCATGATTCTCCCCGTCTTTGCGCAGACAAATTTGAATCTCTCCGCCTTCCGGCATCGACTCCATAGCATTCTTGATAATATTCAGAAACATCTGTTTTAACTGATTCTTTTCCCCGGTGATCGGGAAGTGTGTCGCTTCGTAACTCAATTGGATTTCAATATTTTTAAGAAGTGCTTCAGGGGATAAAATCTCAGTCGTGTATTCCACCAGATCACGCAGGTCTGTGACTGTAAGTTGTGTCAATTGAGGTTTGGCTAATGAAAGAAACTCGCTGGTAATGGCTTCAATCCGTTCGAGTTCGGATAACAACAAATCATTGTGTTTTCTCGAGTAATTTCCTTCTTTGTATACTTGTAGGAATCCTTTTATTGTCGTTAAAGGATTTCGAATTTCATGCGCAATCCCTGCCGCGAGCTCTCCGACAATTGAAAGCTTTTCTGACTGTAATAGAATTTCTTCCGCTTTCTTGCGTTCGGAGATATCGCGGCTGATGACGATGACATAACTGCTACCTTTGACGGGCTGGCAGCGCGATTCAAATTCCTTCCAATGTCCATCTTTATGTTTGAGGCGAATTTCCAATGAATAGCCTTCCTGCCCCCCAAGCAACTTCGAGATCGTTTGATTAAAAATTTCCAAGTCCTTCGGGTGCACTAGCCTGCACAATAGATTTCCTTCTAATTCATGGTGTTCAAACCCTAACACAAGTTCATGAGAGGGAGAAAAATAACTCACCGTATGGTTTTGCTCCATAACCATGATCAAGTCAGAAGTATGATTAGCGATCAGCTTGTAATTCGATTCGCTTTTTTCCAGCGTCGCTTCCATATATTTATTTTGCTTATTAATTCTTAAAAGTCGATCATTTGATTCAATCAGCAAACCGCCCAAAATGACGCCTAACATGACAAACAGGACATATTGCAAATGAAATAACGGCTCGTTCAACAAAATATGAAATGATAAAATCGTTATCAAATATCCCGCCACATAAGCCATGAAAAGTGAACCAGTTTTTCTGGTTTGTGAGCTGCGAGCCATATACTTATATACAACACACAAAATGGTCATATTGATCAGCCAACCAATGATTGCCGGGGCCCAATTACCGCCCGAAATAAGGCGTGTAAGCAGCGAGAATAACCCGGTTATCACCCCAGGGATCGGCCCAAAATAAGCAAAAACAAGGATAACGGGCGCATATCTAATATCGTAGGAATACCCCTGCTGCTTGATAGACAGAATGACGAGAATAACCGAAACAACCCCAGCATAAAGGCTCGCCCACAAACTAAAATACTTGATCGGCGTTTGGTGAATAAATGAGCGGATGACTAGAGGCGTACTGACAAGCAGTGAAAATATAGCAATATTGACTATGAAGTCAAATAAAATCATAACACCCTCACTTGTGTTAAATTCTTAAACTTGTTTGTGTATACTTCATATATTAAACCAAATTTGGAGCTTCTACCAGTAAAATAACAAGTTATGGGATTCATGTTTATTCACACGAAAAAGCCCATGAGCAAATCATGCTCATGGGCTTTAATCCAGTTTCATTCTGCTAGTGATATAAGGTAAAGTAAACGCCTTGCAGGACGACGACCAACCACCACCACCACAGGATTTACGTTCTTCTGTTCGGAGTCCCGGTCCTCACTACCCAACCTCGCTCAACTTCCCGTCCCGAAAATACACAACCCGCTTCGCCTGCTGCGCAATCGCCAGGTCGTGCGTAATCAACACAACCGTCCTTCCTTGCTCGTTTAACCGCTTGAATATATTTAAAATCTCTTCGCCCGTCTTGATAAATATCCCCTTTTCAAGTTTTAGCCCCACTCTTAACAGACACACTTTCCATCTGCTTGTGAAACTTTCTTGGCGTAATGCCCGTAATCTGCTTGAATTGACGGCAAAAGTGCTCCACGTTGTTATACCCACAGCGTAAAGAGACCTCCGCGATGGATAGTGAACCATGCAACAAATATTCCTTAGCCTGGCGGATGCGACTTGTAATCACGTCATCCATACAAGAAATCCCGAAAGTCTTCTTGTAAATTGCCTGTAAATACCCAGGACTGATGCGAATAGAGTCGGCCATTCTCGGAACCGCCCAATCCTGGCTAGGATTACTATAAATGGCGGTCCGAAGCGTCAACAAATTGTAGTATTGAGGCGTAATTACTTCTTGAAAGTAAGATTCCAGAAGCTTGTTAAACAGGATCCTTAGTAAGCAGTCAATGGATGATTCTTTATAATTTTTTTGAAAAGAGTGTTCGCTGACAAGGAGTTGGAAAATTTTATGGATATATTCAGGGTCATTTAACGAAAAGGGCACTCCGAATGGAAGCGAAGTTTCCATTACGTATGATTCTTTGGATTCAAAACGAATCCAGTCGTTCTTATACTGTTCCGCACATGCCCGGTAATAAATTTTTTGGTGAGGATGGAATAGAACCCCACTATGCGCTGGGTACTCCTTCAATTCTCCATTAACCCAAAACAGGGCAGGTGTATGGGTCACGACGAGCAGCCAACAATGATGGCCCTCTGGGATATCGAACACAAAATTGCTTGCGTGAGCGGCATCATACTCAACATAAAAAATGTTGGTCATCATGATCCTCCAGTATCCAAAAAATAACATTGCATCAATTATTTATTAGCATATATTACTGATTGAAAACAGTCAACGAAGCAAAGTAACGACGCTTGATCGGCGCTGTTCTGGTCAATGTGTCAAGAAAGAACGCCCCTTGTATAGGTATCATAGATGCGGTTTTTCTTCACCCGCTCCTCTGTACTGAGCTTTTGCGCATCTGCAATTTCGTAACCTCCGAAGGTGTCATACAACCTCGATGAGGGATCGACTTCCACATAGGTACACCACGGTAGCCAGTGGTAGTGGCTTTGCAGGGTTTGAGTCGTAAAGTTGCCGCTTTCATGACCCAAGCCGGGCATGACGTATCCGGCGCTGCCATCCACGTCGCTCGACTGCCTGGTATTTTTATGGATGAACTCGGCGAAGTCGAGATAATGTTCATCACCTGTAATGACATACAACCTGTAATAGGTGTATGAGCAAGCGGCCATATATACGTCGGCCCCCCCTCCGATCGTGATAATGCTTTGACCGCTGATCGAATAGTGGTTGAACGGATGTTTCGGCCAGAGTGTGCGTACTGGGAATGACCAGGCATAGGTCCACGTCTCGGTATAATCAGCGGCGCCAATCGTTCCTTCCAGCCACTTATCCTCGCCGGTCAGGTCGTATAGGGCAAGGAATCCGAATAAAGCATAAATGCCAGCCTCTTTATCCTGAATGTCGGAGTTGTCGCAGGTACCACCCCGATACTCCATATTTCTGTAATTACAATCAAAAGACCAATTTCCGGCACGGATCGCTGCGGCCTTATATCTCTCATCTCCGGACACAAGGTAGAATTGGACCAGGAAACGAATCACGCTGGGCGTATTGGCCTTCGAGTCCATACGGATGGAACTGTCGGTATGATAAGCCCGGTAATAGCTGCCGTCTTCGTTCTGTATTTGCACAAGCCAATCGGCCGTTTTTCTGCAAAATTCCAGCCAAGACGGTCGCAGGTCTCCTTTTCCGCGCAGGTAGAGAAAGGCGTCCAGGATCGGCTCGATCCCATCGGCCAGCATCCGGATGTAGTGGGGATACGGCTCAAATCCGTTGATGTTCGGGTTATAGCACATTTGCGGCAGGCCCGAATCCGTCATAGCCGTTCGCACCCAGAAGTCGATTACATTCACGCCTTTCTCAAACGCCTCAGGCACGCCATCTTTATCACCATAACGAAGCAACTGATATCCGATCCCGGGCTGCTGCCCAACGAAGCCGAACTGGAAAGAAACGCTAGAGATATCCATGTTGGGCAATTGGCAGGAAAAAGGCAAACCATACGAATCCCCGTATTGACGCGTAAATTTAGTCAGAATATTCATACAATTATGGAAATGCAGTTTATTATCTACCTCGAATAACTTGTCGCGCAGCCGGGAATAGGTGTCCCGCCAAATTTCCCTCATCATCGACTGGAAGCTGCCATAATGGCCAAATTGAATGCCGATGGCGTAATTTTGTTCAAAGCCAACCTCTACGGGATGGTTAATGCGTTGAAACCTCTTCGTTTTCTGACTGTAGTCCAGACCCTCATATTGATTTTTTCTAGGCATCTCGCCATCGCAGCCCGGATACACATAATCGATCGAAAGGCCGTCAATCTCTATCTCTAACGCCTTGCGTACACCAAAACCGTAATATAAATAGTTCAGTGTCTTGCTCTCCGGCTTGCTCATTCCAATGGCTCCGATGGTACACTTCGGGTCCGTGTTATTCTCGGACCTCACGATGTCCGAAGACTGCATGGTTACGTCCGCAGCCCAGCGAGAGAGAGCCGCAGCTTCTCCTGAAGCGATGTGTTGCATCGCGAACAACGGCAAGGCATAATTGGTTTCCATCCGCCAGAAATATTCGTTGTTCAGGTCTTTGCCCATTGCGTAATCAGGCGCGAATTCGTTCTGCTTATACCACACACCGGGTGCGAAACAGTGATAGTCATGAACGTCATCCGATTCCGCAATCGTCAAAGAAATCTTGGTAGAAAAGCCAAGGTCGTCTCCCGCTTTCAACACCTTGACATTCCTGCTTACCTTGAACCCTGTGTTGACCACTTCATATACGTCAGAGAAAAAGAATTCTGAGCCCGTCGGGACAATTAACGTACCTTCAGCCACGATTTTATCACCGTAAGCGGTGATTTTGGCGTATGCTTGGTCGTAAAACTCGTTGATGGCAAAGGCGGTCTTTACCGTTACGAACATCGGCCGCTTGTTATAATAGAGCCGCTTGCCATTTTTCTGAATCTCAACGCCACCCTCTTTGGAGATCAGGATATAGTTGCCGAATTCCAGCTTCATGAAACTTCCTCCTTAGAATTAGAAAATGAATAAGGGATATATAAGATCCTACATATCCCTCACTCATTAAAATTAGTTTTTTTACTTTTTAGCTAGTGCTTCAGCACGCATTTTAATAATCTTTTGTGCTTTTTCCGTATCTGAGGCAAAAACATCATTCCAACCTAGACCTATTACATCTTTCTTCATCATTTCCCAAAGTTTATCGAACTCTGCTTGATTCTTCGCAAATACCATTTTCCAAGATGTATTCTTTACATAGTCAGAAATCTGGCTGCGTTTGTTTTTAATTTCGGATGAATCGCTGCCCAGACTTGTATTGATATTGGGGACGATATCGATCATCTTATTTTTCAGGTAGTAGTCCGTTGCGTTTTCTGCTTTATAGGTGTTTTGCCACTCTGTCGTTAGCGCTGTCTTATTCGCTTCAATTGTTGCAGCCCAGTAATTGCTATTATAAAACTCCCCTGTCAATGGATCTTTGGCAAAATCGCTGATGATCATTGTATTGAGCTTGCTTTGTCCGTCCTGATATCCGCCTCCTCCGTACTGATCCGGAACAGGTGTATTTTTCTGGAATGCGGTTTGACCTACTTCGGTCAGCTTAAATTTGCCATCTGCCGTCTTTTCGTAATTGAAGCCTTCAAATCCGTTCACATAGTAGCGCAAGCCTTCAGGAGAGGCCAGCCAATCCATGAATTCCATGATCCGATCGGGATCATTGGCTTTGGAACCGATAGCAAACGCTCTTCCGTTACCGTAATAGGCATCGCTTGATTGAATGATGTGCGTGTCAGCGATCGGAATAGCAACATTCCCGTCACCCTTTTTACCTCTTTCAATCGTATTGTAGAACCCTGTTTCCCACGAGTACCACAAAAGAAATACCTGCTTGTTGGTCAGCTTTTCCGATACTTTGTTCCAATCCTGGGTCGGCGAGTCAGGGTCAACCAACCCCATCTGATTGGCCTTAAAATAGAATTGCAGAATTTTCTTGTACATACTGTTGTCATCGATGAGGGGAACGACGTCGCCTTTTGCATTCAACTGCATGGTCGTGGTTCCTTCAGGCTGCTCATAACCGTACCAATTGCTCAACCAGCGTGCATTTTCCATAGTGCCTCTGCTGTCCCAATCCTTCCACAACGTGATTGGAGCGATCGCTTTACCGTCCGGAGTCTTCGGATATTTCTCATGCATTTGTTTCAGTACATTCAAAAGGTCATCCAAATTGTTCAGCTTGGGAGCCCCGACGCCCTTATAATAATCCCATGGCATTATTGGGCTTGAGTAAGGGATTTGTTCCGAGTATGTCGTTGGTGAAGTATCAGCCTCAAAGGTCGGCAAAGCATAAATCTTGCCACTAGGATTTACCTTTTGGAATGCTTCATTGAAAGGTTTGAAATGATTGTCCACATATTTGGACAGGTTCGGCGTACTCTTGATCTTATCCGAGAGGTCCATAATCAGACCGGCTGGAATTAATTCTTCCAGCTGATTGTTGTTGACGATCAGGAGGTCGCCCAAATTACCTGCTGCCGATCTTGTCTTGTATAGCTGATCGCCGGCAATCTGCGGAGCAAGAATGTTCAGAGTGATATTGAACTTATCCTTAATAAGCTTTCCGTACCACCCTTTCTGCTCTCCTTGATAATTTGCTGCATTGTCAAAAACAGTGATGGTCAGCGGTTTACTGTGATCTAATGCCTTGGATGCAGCTTGAGTACCGGAGTTCGGTGACTTACTTGGTTCCGTTGATGCAGTCTTATTGCTAGATTCATCTCCACAGCCGGTCAATGCGATCGATACCATGAAAAGGCTAGCAAACAATAACAACGCCGATTTTTTTATTGCTTTACCACGTTTACGCATACTCAACCCCCATAATTTTTCAATTTATTAATCCGGTGCAAATTATCCTTTCACTGCACCGATCATAATCCCCTTGACAAAAAACCTTTGGAAAATCGGATATACCAACAAAATAGGCGCTACAACAATAACAGTCACCGTCATTCGAATGGAAGTCGTGGTTTGCTTCGTTGCCAGACTTGACATCGCTGTCGAACCGGCATTCTGCAGGTTTACCATGCTGGATAAGGAACTTGCCTGATTCATATAGTTATAAAGAATAAACTGTAAGCTATAAAGTTTGCTCTCCGTGACTAACAACAACGTGTCCTGGAAGGAATTCCACTGATCCACCGCTGCGAATATAGCAACTGTAGCTAATATGGGTTTACAAATAGGCAACATGATTTTGAAAAAAACGGTCATGGCCCCGGCACCATCGATACTTGCCGCGTCCTGCAATTCCTTCGGCGTTGACTCCACGAAAGTCTTTACAAGAATAATGAAAAATGGTGCTACGATTGTCGGCAGAATATAGGCCAAGAAATTGTTAGTCAGATGCAACGACCTCATTGTCAAATACCACGGAATAACCCCGGCATTAAAAAACATGGTTAAAACGGTATAGCGATACCATAACTTCCTCTTCCACATATCCTCCTGGGTAAACATGAATCCCAGAAAGGCGGATGCCCCTACCGTCAAAGCGGTTCCGACCACGGTTCTTGCTACAGATACAACGGCTGCATCCAACAGTCCCGGTATTTTAAATGCATCCACGTAGTTATGGAATTGGACTTGCACCGGGTAGAAGATAACATCTCCTTTGGCACTGATATCGTTTGCGCTTATGGTATTAATAATGATGGAGTAAAATGGGTATACACAAACAAAAGCATATAAGGAAAACAACACATAGATTAAAATAGTAATCATTTTATCTGTTGGACTGACCTTGACTTTGATTTTCCTAGTGAGATGGCGGCCAGGCACTTTATCATTCTGCACCAGCTCTGCTGCTGTATCACTCATACAATACTCTCTCCCCTTAGTCTTTTTGATAGTCCGTTCACAGAAAAGAGAAGTACAACACTAATCAAGCTCTTAAGCACACTGATCGCTACGGAAACGGAATAGCTGCCGCCTCCCATTGCAAGGTTGTACACGTATAAGTCTAAAACCTGTATGGAATCCTTGTTAAATGCATTTTGAAATACAAAGTATTGCTCCAAGCCATTATTCAAAAAACTCGCAATTTGCAGCATCAACAAAACGAAATAGGTCGGCACCATACTCGGCAATATGACATGCCAGATTACCCTCATCCTTGTCGCGCCGTCTACATAGGCCGCTTCATATAGCGAATCATCTATGCCCATAATGGCTGCTATATACAATATGGCTGACCAACCCAACGTTTTCCATGTTGTCCATATCCACATCATCATCCAAACATGGTCGGAATTTTGAAGAAGTAATATCGGGGAATCAATCAATCCAAGTTGTTTCAAAAGGCCATTAACTATACCTTCACTAGAGAACATTGAAAATGCCAGTGAATAAACCAATACCCAGCTGATAAAGTTCGGCAAGGTTGTTACCGTCTGTACAAACCTTCGGAACCGTACGGATTTGATCTCCGTCAGGAATATGGCAAAAATCATTGGAAGCCAGGAGAATAGCAGATTTAAGCCACTCATTCCAAATGTATTTTTGAGTATTTGAAGGGTTTGATCGATCTTTACTTGGTTTTCGACCAAGGTATGAAACCACTTCAAACCGACAAACGGCGATTGGGATAGCGGAATCGGCGGCGTATAGTCAAAGAATGCATAAACCCAACCATATAGCGGGTAATAGGCAAAGATACCAAGCAAAATCATAAAAGGGAGTATATATAGAAATTTTCTTATTGAACTGCTGGTCAGGCTGTTTTTTTGTACTTGCACCATGCAACACTCCCTTATTAATGATATATTCAACGTAATTATTGACACATTACGATATCTATAAATATATATGGAATGCCGAAATGGCAATTTCCTCTACTGTAGTGCAACAGGTCAGAGCGCAACAGGTCAATCGGTAGATTAAAGGATGCGCCTTCTGTTGACAGCGTTTTCATTCCGTTTCGTTAAAGCAATTATAAAATATCAATTTTTTCAAAACAATGACTTATCCTCATCGATTATTGATCTATTCTCATATAGCTCGGATTAGGGCTTCCACAACAAGCACAAAAAAAAGAAATGGCGGTCCAAAGTTAACTTCAACTAAGGCCACCATTTCTTTTTAATTCAGAATTTTACGTGCCAAGAATCGAGATATCAACGATGTCAATTGTGCCGCCGCCACTCAAATCCACCGCCTTGTACTGATTCCAATCTGAATCTTCTTTCTTTTTACCATAAGCAGAAGCAATAATCGCAAGGTCACCAATACTTACTTTATTATCGTTATTGAAATCTCCATCGATAGCTTTAATTCTTGAATCATTAAAGCTTTGCAGTGCCGCATTCAGGCTCAGGATCGCCTCTTCAATTTCAGCCTGGCTTACTCCCTGAGTCGATGCCACAACTTGAGCGGCATTGATTGCTGCCTGCAGGGTTGCTTTCGAACCTGATGGATATTGGCCAGGATATGTGCCTTCAGTTGGCGCATCATGCGCACTTTGCGCTTCCGCGATCAGCCGCAGTAAGCCGCACAGGGTCTTTTACACGCACCAGTACATACAGGTTATTATTGACCTATAACACTTTACCTGAGCCGTCTGTCGGACCGTTCGCCATTTTGTTATCTTCTGATTTGCTACATCGCGTACAACGGAGAGCAGCACTGCACCAACAAGTATAAGTCGAATATGCCCCACTATTTTACTTAAATCCTCCACGTAGCCCATGATAGCTCTCCAATCGAATGAATTATTACTTTAATAATTCCCACGCTGATTGAATTGCATTCATTGAACTAACGCCCTTTGGTTCCCATTCAAACAAAAAGAAGCCCCGCACCGGGGCTTCCTCTCTTTTTTCGATCATTTATTCACATTGGAGTTATACAAATTGACCGTATTAACGAGAATCAAAGGTACAGGTTTGTGTCATTCAACCATCCAATTAGGCTTTCGCCTTGTCAAGACGCTTATCATCCGGCTCCATATGGTCAGCCGATTCTTTGCCATCGGAAACTAGTTCCCTGGCTGAGCTCTTGAATTCGTGCAGCGTGCGGCCTACAGCGCGACCCAGCTCCGGAAGCTTGGATGGACCAAACAACACCAGAACAACCACTAAGATTAACATGAGACCTGGGAAGCCAATATTTTGCAGCATAAGATCATCAACTCCGTTTCATTAGTTTTGGTTATGATGCTTCGGATATACCGCCACAGCTTCGATTTCAATCAGCCAGTCAGAGCTGACGAGACCTGCAACGCCAACCGTGGAACGCGCCGGTTTAACAGGGTTCGCTTCCGTTCCGAAAAATTGGGCATAGGCATCAAACCAACCTTGAAAGTCGAACTTATTGTCTTTGGCTGCATCCGCCGTTACATACACACGAAGATAAGCGACATCGGCAAGCGTTAAGCCTTTCTCCATTAATTGCTTCTCAATTTCCTTCAAAATACCGATACCTTGCGTCTTGGTATCCCCATAGCGCTCATAAACCGTTTTGCCTTCTTTATTAATGACAGGCGGCACGGTTCCGCTTGTGAACAAATAAGAGGATCCCGAAGGGACGGATACGCCTGCAGCAATCGAGGAGGAAGGGTTTCCATAGAACTCGACTTCATTAATCGGCTCTGATGCATATTTGTTCGTCTTTTCGGTTCCCGCAGCATAAGCGCTAACACAAATGAGGCATGAACCTATGGTGGCAGCTGCTATTGTTTTCACTTTTTTAGTTAAGATCATCGTTCATCGCTCCTCTTTGTCTACTCTTTCATGACGCGCTCATGAATCTCGGTGACTACTTTTCTTGCAGACTCAATAGCACCTGCCTGCCAAGCGGTAATGTAGCTGATATGCTCCCCAGCCAAATAAATACGGCCATCCGGCTTGCATAAGGTCGGGTAATAATTTTTACGGTCATCCGCTGTATACGAAGCCCATCCGCCAAGGTTGTACTTGATCTTCTTCCAATCGACGGAGAACGAAGCTTCGAACTCTTTATAATACTGCGGATGAATTTTGGCGCCTTGGCTTAACGCGTAGTCTTCGCGCTGGGCCGGTGTCATTTTGCCGAGTTTATCCGCATTTCCGCCGAAGGCGTAGTACCCGAGCAGAAGCCCTTTTTTCGCAAAATAGTCGGTAGGCGGGTAATAGATGCTGGAAATATCCATATTCGTGAGCGTGCTTCCGCCGTAAATAAACTCATCTTCCTCCCAGAAGCGGCGCTTGAACTGAAGACCGATTTTGCCCGCGGAGGCATATGCGATCTTGGAGATAGCCGTTGACATTTCGGCGGAGAAATCAGCCTTAATATCTTTAAGAACAGGGAGCGGAATGGTGCAGATACAGAAGTCGCCTGAAACCTCTTTGCTTGCGCCCGTGTTCAAATCCTTATACAGAATGCGCACGCCTTCCGAAGATTGCTTAATTTCTTGAACTTCGGAATGGAACTCAATTTTATCGCCAACACGCTTCTCAAAAGCTTTCGCGATCATATCCATACCGCCAACCGGGTGGAACATCATCATTTGCTGATCATAGGAATATTCACTGCTAAAAAATTGTCCAAAACCGGAATTAATGATAGCTTTTAAGCTGAATGGATCTTTGCGGACGCCTGAGTCGAATTTACCGCCTGGCTCCTCCGTGTACCCGGCCCGTTCCGAACCTTTGTAGAACAGATCCGCATTCAAATCCCCTTCGGATTTCAAATACGCAACGAGTTTCGCTTTTTCTTCCGTTGTTAAGGGGATATCCAGCGCCTTTTGATTCACTGCTTTAGCCAACATTTCAGCCACGTAGCCTCTAACATCCGCTTTCGCTTGGCGTTTCGGAATTTTCACGCCTGACAGTTCGCCCACATTTTCGTTATAGTAGTAGCCGCTTTCGTTCACATTGTTAAATGGCTCGATCGCGACACCAAATTTGCGTGCATAGTCCAAAGTCACGTGAAACTGCGGGATCCTCATCGGTCCAGCGTTAAAATACATGCCATTATCAAAGCGTGCGACTTGTTTGCTTCCTCCTATTTCTGCAACCGTCGTTCCTCTGCGAACCGACCATGCCCTGCCGCCCACTCGAGCTCTAGCTTCTAAAATGGTACATTGATACCCCGCGTTTCCAAGTTCATAGGCAGCAGTTAAACCGGCAATCCCTCCGCCTAAAATGATAACTTTCTTGCCATTGCGATTCGTTGAGGTGAGATCCCAGCCTGAAGGAGGCGTATAGTCGGCAGCTTTCATTGTCTCTGGGGATAACAATCCTAACGTTCCCATAACACTAAAAAGTGCGGCTGAACCTCCTACTTTTCCGACAGTAGTCAAAAATTGTCTACGTGTAATTTGATCTTCTTTAATCGGTGTCTTCTCCATGCTCCCATCTCCTCGTTCATGTTTGGATAAACCGCACATTAAACATATCAAACGAAAAATGGTTTCGTCATTAGTTTGTGTCAGATTACATTACATAATTTAAACTTATACCAAGATAAAAATGGATTATTTGATCTAATTTTACCGTAATGATAGAGTTTACTTATATTTACGTCACGTACATGTTAATTTAACTAACATAAACGGAGGTTGGATAACGATGATGACGAAGATGACACAAAAGAAAGTGATCCAAATCGGTGTGGTCAGTGAATTGACCGGATTATCGGAAAGGCAAATTCGCTACTACGAAGATCGGAAACTTATCTTTCCGGAGAGAAGCAAAGGGGGCGTTCGCAAATATTCATTCGAAGATATTGAAATGATTATGGATATACATATAAAAATGACGAACGGCTTCCACACCGTCGAGCTCAAACGCATGTTGGCAGGTTCGTAAGGCAAACAGAGACTTGGAGGTGCCTTCTATGCAAATAAAAGAAATGATGTCACTGGTGGACCATTTATCCGAGCTCCGAACCCGCATTATTCGGGTCTTGATTGTTCTTGTTCTAACAATGATTGGCGGATTTTTCGCTGCTCAGAAAATTCTTCTATACTTCAAAGAAACTCCCCCGGCATCTAGCATGAGCTGGCACGTGTTCTCCCCTATGGATGGCATTCGCATCTATATGATGATTGCTTTCGTGATTTCGCTTACGATCACATTGCCTTTTATTCTTTTCCAAGTATGGGGCTTCGTGAAGGCAGGTCTTACCAAAGAAGAACAAAGCGCCACACTCCGCTATATTCCTTATACATTCCTTTGCTTCATGATCGGGCTTTCCTTTGCCTACTTTGTCGTCTTCCCCATGTGCATGACTTTCACGATTCGCATCACAGAAAATCTTGGATTGACCCAAACCTACGGCGTTGCTCAATATTTCAGCTTCATGCTCAACATCGTGCTGCCTTTATCCATCGCCTTCGAATTGCCTATCGTCGTCATGTTTCTGACGCGTATCAAGCTTCTGAATCCGAAGCTGCTGCACAAATTTCGCAGATATGCCTATCTTGTGCTCGTCATCACGGCAAGCCTTATATCGCCGCCTGACCTCATCTCCCACTTGATGGTCGCCGTGCCCTTGTTTGCTTTATATGAAATTAGCGTAGTGCTCTCCCGCTTCATATATAATGCACAAATTCGCGAGAACAACAAAATGAACGCTGAAGCGACTGCAACTTCCTATTAAAATAGGCCTTCACTATCATTGTCTTCCTTTGCCGTATGGGATATATTTACACCAATATATCCATCAGGGGCAGGGTGAAGTATGCGGATCGAACAACTACTGTATTTGATCGAGATTAACCAAACAGGATCTATTTCATTGGCAGCCGAAAAACTGCACGTTTCCCAACCGAACATCTCCCAAGCGATCGTCTCGCTAGAGGAAGAGCTTGGTGTCAAGCTTTTTAATCGATCGCGTTTTGGCGCCGTACCGACTGATGATGGCAAACTGATTATAAGTAAAGCTGAAGAAATTATTAGCAAAGTAGAGGAACTCCGGGAATCCGTCGGCCATCATGCCAAAGAGCTTTCCGGGCTCCTCTCCATTGCATCCGTACCAAGCTTGTGCCTAAGCGTACTCCCCCCAGCACTAGCGATTTTCAAAGAAAAGCACCCTGGATTAGAGCTGGAAATGCTGGAACTTGACTATCAGCAGATCAAGCAAGAGGTGCTTTCCGGAAACGTCGATATGGGCTTAATCGCTGTTTCGAGGCAGTACGAAGAGACCAATAAACAGTTAACCGTAGAAAAGTTAATGGATAACCGCGTTATGGCCTGTGTAGGCAAAAATTCGCCCTTTTCTGACCGGACAAGCATCTCCATTGAGGAACTTGCGAAACAACCGATCCTTCTAAACTCCGATTATTTGATTGAGAAGCTCAAAAAGCACGGGGAACCGAATATTTTATTCAAGTTGGGCAATTCGGAAGCGGCAAAGCGTGTAATAGCCGAGGGCATTGCAATTGGCTTTTATACAGAGCTCGGCTTAAAATATGACCCCTATATTCTCACCGGCAGCATAGTCGCCTTAGAAATTACCGGAGAGGACATGGATGTGTCCTTCTGTTCCATTAGATTAAAAAATCGGCATCAGTCCATCGCGTGCAGAGAGTTTACTAAAGAGTTGAAAGCCATTATTGCGACAAATGAATCTCGGATCTATCCCCCACAGCATGCTTGTCATTCGTAGGATCGAACTTTCGTCTCCCTACAATCTTTACATATACGATGAAACCTATGAACAGCACCATGTTTCCAACAATTAAAGGCGCTGATAACCGGCTGAGCAATAAATAACCTTGATAGACCAACAAAATGACGGCAACGGAGACCACCATATACAGAAGGGCAGGTTTCATGGTGAATGGCGCTTTACGATAAAGCTCAGGGTACTTGCGCGGAAGCTGTACTGCCGAGAGTACGGGGAAAATGCTGGAAAAAAGCAGGATGCCGACACCTAACTGGGAAATCGTCGTTAAAGATACGCCCGTCACAATCGGCACGACTCCGAGAATGTAGTAAAACGTCAGCAGCCAGTGCGGTGTGCCAAATCTGCGATTGACAGCGCCAAAGGCAGCTGGCAGCCAACCATCCCGGCATGCAACGAGCATCCCCCTCGTCACCCAGGAGAACGTCACGTTTAGCGTTGAGGCCAATGCGAACATCGCTCCCCCAACAATAAAGAACATAAACAACGGATTCGGCAAAATGGTCCTCGCAACATCTGTAAGTGATTCCCCAGCAACCTCACTAACCGGCAAAACGCCAGTCGCTACAATGCCAATGCCGATATACAGCAACGCGACGATACCACTGCTGATCAGGATCGCAAGCGGAATATCCCGATGAGGACGTTTCATCTCCCCTCCCAGTTCAACAACCGCATAAGCACCGCCAGAGGCGAAGGAAGTCATTCCTACTGCCGTAAGTAAGCCCGTCCAGCCATGAGGCATCATCTCAGCAGGTTGAAACACCGCGTAATCCACCTCTGTAACTCCCCAAGCGATAAAGACAAGCAGAGATATCAGTTTAATCACGACCAACATTTTACCCAATGATGACATGAACTTCACGCCGAAAAGATTAATCAAATAGAAAAATGTGAGCATGACGAACGCAATCAGCATAATGGGAGCTTCCGGCACAAGCCCCTGTAAATATTGCGCGAAAGAAATGGCATACACCGCTATGGTCAAATGACCGAACGTGAATAAGAGCAGATAAACAAACCCCGCGTTCGGAGACAGCAGCCGACTTGTGTAGGTGTACATGCCCCCTGTCGTTGGAAGCACAGAGCCTAGCACTGCAAGAGGGATCGTAACGATGAGCATAAAAATCGAGGAAAGCAGGAATGCGAGCGGAACCCCAGTTCCGGTTAAACCAATGGCGATCCCTGTAATGGACATGATGCCTGCTCCAATAATTTGACCAATTGCAATGCCAATCGCATCTTTTAACCCTAATACTTTTTTCAAATTCGCCTCATCATTCATCACGATGCCCCCTCGCAATTTCGATCGTAAAGTTATCATCCCAATTCTTCATGGATCTGAGATTCCCTGCTTATTTTCAGAATATTTATTATTTTTGTAATTTGGCATAAATCTCGCCCTTCTTTGCAAAGTTTATATAGTTGCTTCATATTGAAAGCCGCATGAAACTTTTACAGAAAATCATTTTGACTTGGGAAGGGAAGTTGATTTCGTATTCTTACACTTGAGCAAACCGAACAGATTGAAGCTGGTTGACCGAATCCGCAAGACGCCATTATTATCACCCTGCTCACTGATGGCATTGAGGCTCACGAAATTGTTTATTTGAAAAAGAGTGCCTTAGACGCAAAAAAGCAACTACTCACAGTCACGGATTCCTTTGGGGCGAAAAGACATGTCCACATATCAAGGAACGATTTTTCATACTCGTTTTGTGATGAATTTCATGAGCAATGAACAAGGCTACCCATCGTTTCCGATGCAGCCTTGTTCAAGTTCGTTATTCAATATCGTTTCTCCATAGTTTAATAAAGACGGACTACATGTGATAGATTGAATTCTTCATCGTCTTAGGCACCAGTACAATCAAATAGTTATTTACCCACATAGCATGAAATACGGTTAAGTTTAAACTTCATAAAAGGAAGTGGAATTCAATGTTTTTTATCCCACAACCGCAGGTGTACATGAGACAACCGCAATCTCCTCCACCTGCATTTATTCCCCCAAAACCTGAGGTATCCTATGTAGTTGACTGTTTATATGAATACACATATGTCTGGCTTCTGAATGGAGACAATTTCTGGTTTTATCCGACTCGTGTAGAGTACGGTGAAGTTTCAGGTTATAGGTGGAATGGAGTGTTTTGGATGTTTTATGGCATTGATCCAAGAATTATTGATGTCGTTGCGTGCCCCCCAATTCCTACCCTTTACTAAAAGATGATTATTATGGAGTTTCTGCACGACCTCCTGCCGAGTAGGAAAAGGCAGCCGTCCAAACTGTATCGGCTGCCTTCCTTGTTTATTCAGCTATCGTGTCCCGATAGTTTAATACTAAACGAATATCCAGAAGTATTTACTTCAGTCGTTTTTATCTTGATAAGCTTTTATAAGAGGAGCTATTGTCTCATACGCTTGGAGGAAATGAAATACAATCAAATCGAATTCTTCCTGTGATTATTTCGATTTCTTTACAAAACAACTCAATGTTTTCACTCTCATAATCATAAGCCTTATTTCGATAACTGCAATATCTTCATAAGGGAGTCGCTGCCGACCGCGGCGAACTGCTCCCTTAACTTTCCACTATCGTTCTCCTTTAGCTTAGTTGTCGTTTTCTTTCCGGTTTCGTTTTAATATCATTAGTAACGTAATAATTACAAACAACACCACAGAAATGATAGCAGTAACATTGAGGATTTCACTCGTTTTTTTCAACTCAGCTATTTCTTCAAGGTCATTACTAGCGAGTGATAATTCTTTTGTTCCTCCGCACCAAGTATCTGTCGCTAATCCCTGAAATACACAACCCGCTTCGCCTGCTGGGCAATTGCCAGGTCGTGCGTAATCAACACAATCGTCCTGCCCTGCTCATTCAATCTCTGGAAAATCCCCAGAATCTCCGTCCCGGTCTTCGAATCCAACGCCCCCGTCGGCTCATCCGCCAGAATTATCGCCGGATCCCCGGCCAACGTCCGGGCAATCGCCACCCGCTGCTGCTGTCCGCCGGACAGCTCGGACGGCAGATGCTGCCTGCGGTCCACCAAATCAACGGCGTCCAGCGCCTGCATCACAAGCGGCTCCCGCTCCTTCCTGCTCATCCCCCGGTAAATGAGCGGCACAAAATCCCATCAGCAGGAGGACGCTCAATTATGAATTTTAAATTTCAGGACAAACAAAATAGACTAGTTGAAAAAAATTAAGCTTTCAATTTGTTTTACAGAATGAAGAAAGGACGTCCCAAAGTCATCTATGACTTTGGGACAGCCCCATTCTGGTTTATTGCCGCTATGTACCAAAATGCTCCACATGGCTGTTACCGCCTCCGCTATTTTTCTGCTCGCGTTCTAGCATGTCCAAATACGTATGTCCGGCATTTAGTACTTCAATAAATGCGATCGACATCGTAAACGCTCCCCCGCCACCGAAATACGGCCGTCTTTTATCGCTTTAACTGCCGATTTCTCCGTTGTAAATACTTTCGCGCGTCCGGTATGGTGGTATACACCGTCTTCTCCTACAACTTCAGGGTCAATGGCGGTCGATTTAATGACTGAGCCCTCAGGAGCAATATTTCCGATAGGAAATGTCACTGTGGACTCCAGAATTCCAAAGTAGGAGCCCCTTTCTTTTAGCTAGATATTACTATTTTTTGCCTGTAATTGTTCATGAATTTTCCAATACGGATTTGGGACATGCTAGACAAGGAGCATCGAGTCCTATGAGATGACAAGGACCGAGGTTAGATCCACTCACGGCGACAGCCATCTCGGTCACATCTTCCCGATTAGCTAATCGAGGTGGCCTACGCTACTGCATCAATTCCGCGTCGCTCCGATTCATCCATCGCGACGAAACGGAGAACGAGGGCACGACAAATATCTCGATCAGATTGAGGAGGTTTAATATGCATCAGCGCGCAGTACTCGCTGGGGGATGCTTCTGGGGAATGCAGGACTTAATCCGCAAGCTTCCCGGCGTCGTCTCGACTCGCGTCGGCTATACTGGCGGTGACACTCCGAACGCGACCTATCGCAACCATGGCACTCATGCGGAAGGGATCGAAATCGTCTTCGATACAGCAGAGACGAGCTATCGGCGCATCCTGGAGTATTTCTTTCAAATTCACGATCCTACGACGCGGAACCGTCAGGGCAACGATATCGGCACAAGCTACCGTTCGGCGATCTATTATACGAGCGACGAGCAGAAAAAGGTGGCGGAGGAGACGATCGCCGACGTGAACGCGTCGGATCTGTGGCCGGGCAAGGTCGTCACCGAAGTGATGCCTGTCGGCGACTTCTGGGAAGCAGAGCCGGAGCACCAGGACTATCTGGATCGCTATCCGAACGGCTACACCTGCCACTTCCCGCGCCCCAACTGGGTCCTTCCAAGGCGGGAGGCCGATGGCGCCCCGTCAAGTAGACAACAATGAAATAAGAGCACAAAGCAGCCTTAGTCCGGTACTCCGCCGGACTAAGGTTGTTTAATTTTTATTAAAAATCGCTTGTGGTTGCCCAAAAAATCCTACCTTTAAACACCATAAAAAAGGAGTTGCCGAACCCACAGCAACCCCCACTTTTTTAACTCAACAAGCATCTGATAACGAAGCATGTCCACTGATGCATTTATCGCCATTCAACAATCTCGTCGAGATGTTGTCTTGTTTGTGGACGTTTGGGATCTTTTTGACGATATCCGAAAGCGACCATACAGGATACACCGAAATCGTCGCCGTCAATGATACCTTCATTTTGTAAAATAGAAGTCACCTGCTTTTTATCAAAACCTTCGATCGGACAGGAATCAATACCAATTTGAGCCGCGGCTGTCATCATGTTCCCCAATGCTATATAGGTTTGTCTGATTGACCATTCAAAGATGAGACGGTCATTATCTTCGAGTTCTGTTTCCACGAAGTTCTTGTAGAAATCGGACCAATCTTGTACAACTTCTTCAGGCATATGATGTATGTCTCTAAACATTTTGTTCACGTGAACCGAGCCAAGCCGTAAGCCTTTTTCTCTTCTGGCCAGTATAACTACAAAATGGCTGGCAGTGGGCAGTTGTCCCTTGGCGCCGCCAGATACAGGGGATAATTTTTCCCGAAGAGCTGCATTCTGGATGATGACAAACTTCCATGGCTCGAAGCCAAATGAACTTGGAGACAATCTTCCTGTCTCCAAAATAAAATGAAAATCTTCATCAGAAATCTTTTTGTTGGAATCAAACACCTTGCAAGCATGTCTGAACTGGTAAGCTTTTAAAATTTCTTGTTTTTTACTCTCTGTTTTTATCATGTGGAATCAACCTTCCTTCTATTTTACTCTCTTTGATAACCGACCTTGTAATCATCACAACCAGTTTGTGGATTTATGTCTATTAAAGATACTAAAGCAGCAATAAGTCAGCATTTGATGAGATCTCCAGCTTGTCCCTTTCCCCGCACGTTAAAGCTTTTTTAACTCTCGCAAAATTTCCTCCGGGCTTTGACGCTGCATGAAATTCGGATTGACATAGGAGGAACGAATAATGGCGCTCTCATCAATCATGAAGGTAGCCGGAACCGGCAAAACCCATTGCGAAGTATTGTTGTATTCCGCAAGATCGACTCCGATACCTTCCATGAGTTCCCTTACTCCCGTCGGAACATCGAAGAGCAGATTGTACTTGGCCGTTACCAAGCCGTTCGGATCGCTAAGGACTTGAAATTTCAATCCTTCTTTTTCCTGAAGGGATAACGAATGATCCGGCTTTTGTGGGCTAATCGCTATAAGCTGCGCTCCTATGGCCTGGATTTCCGGTAATATCTGCTGGTATGCCCTTAATTGCATATTGCAATAAGGACACCATCCGCCTCGATAGAAGACCAGCACTACCGGTCCTTTCGCCAACTCTTCAAATAAAATGACATCCCGCCCTAGTGCATTTGTTAATTTAAAGTCCGGCGCTTTATCACCTGGTTGTTTTCCGGAAGCAATCCCCGATTTCTGAAGTTCCTCAATCATTTGACCGATCTTGATCTGCGCTTCAATCGGTGCATTGGCCTTAAACTGCTGAGCAGTTGCTTCCAACTGTTCGGTTAAATTTTGGTTGCTCATGTTCTTAAACCTCCAATTTCGAATGATAACTTGATTATAAATTTAAAAATATCGGAGTTATGTAATGTAGTTTACAATTCTCCATTTTTATTTTTGAGATTGGGTATACAGGCAAAACTGTATTAAGTATCGAGAACATGAAACCTAATATACTGTTGAATCACTACTGTCGCACCTAAAATGCTGAAAGATTCCCGGTTTCTATAACAATCGGAATAACTCAACTGTTTAGTAGCATTTGACTTCTTATCGTTCTGAAACCTCCAAATATGGATTGGATAGATCGATTACAGTTCTAAAAAAAAAAAAATGGAGTTCTGTAATGTTAATTACTGAACTCCATCGTATTTTGAAGTATGAAATTGAAGTAGATTCGGAAACAATTTCGATCGGTATGTTTATGACATATGTCTTAAGACACTCGCAATCGCCTTGATTCCCTCGAAAATGTTGTTTTCTTCCACATTGCCAAATCCCATAATAAGTCGATCTTCGTACTTCCCTTTAGTGATTGTGTATTTTTGTACGGGATATACTTTAATATGAAGTGCCTCAAGTTTAGCGACTACTTGGGAGTCGCAAACGCTTCCGGCCATTTCCGTAACCAGATGCAGTCCTGCGGCATCCCCAGATATTTTCACGCTGTTGCCGAAAATGTTGGACAAACCGGCGATGAGACATTTTCGTCTTTTGCTGTAAATGCGCTTCATATGGGCGATGTGGTGTTCTAGGTGGCGTTCGGCGATAAATCTTGACAAAGTGATTTGCGGTAAGATCGGACTGTGCATGTCTGTCAGATGCTTTAAACGAAGAAGAGGAGTTATCAGTTCATGCGGAACTACCATATAACCAATACGCAACGCAGGGAACAAGTTTTTACTGAAAGTCCCGACATAGACAATACGTTCCGAGTCAAGCTCTCGTAGAGCATGTACCGGCATTCCTGTATAACGGAATTCGCTGTCGTAGTCATCTTCGATAATATAACATCCGTTTTGACCGGCATAATCTATAAGCTGCAAGCGCCGTCCAATGGAAAGAATGCTGCCTAAAGGAAATTGATGTGAAGGAGTAACAAACACACATTTGGGGAGCCGATGAGTCGGTATCTCGTCAACGCGCAGGCCATGTTCATCTACCGGAACTGGTATAATATCAGCACCTGTCGATGCAAAAATCTGTTGAATGAAGGTTGCACTAGGATCTTCTACGACTACTGCGTCCCCCGGTTTCAATAAGAGCCGGGACAGCAAGGCTATGGCTTGAGTCGCTCCGGCGGTTATGATCACCTGCGAAGGTAAGCACCTAATCCCCTTGGTATGCAGTAAAAACCGACAAATATTCGCTCGAAGTTGCCAATGGCCTGCAGGATCATCGTCATAGCCAAATTCTATTGAATGAATATCTGCATATGCGGCAATGGCAGTTTCTTTCCATCTCTTGAAAGGGATGTGCTCTAAAGCTGGGAAACTTGGGCGAAAATCAATGCCCTGGAAGCGAGCCGGGGGTTCCGGAACAGTCGTTTCACAGGAATAATCGATTTCTTGGAGCTGAGAAGGGAATTGACGTTTACTTCCGCCTAAATCAACGACATAGCTGCCAGAGCCATGACGGCCCTCCAAGTACCCTTCAGCGATTAGCAGTTCAAACACGTCCACAAGGAGTGCCCGCGATACTCCGAATTCGTTTGCCAAATCCCGCGTGGATGGGAGTTTAACACCGGCTGCAAAAATACCTTGAATTATCTGTTCGCGCAGTAAGGAATAGATTTGTTTGGTTTTTGTTGCTGACAACGTGCGTCGGGGCATAAAACATGCCTCCCTCATTTCTATAAGTGGTATGCTGATTTTCAAATAAAAGTGGATCTGATGGAATCCAATTTTACATGCTAATGTGGATATTGCCAATGCAAAGTTTCAGATAGAAGATGAAACCGATGAACCTTACTTATTCGGACCCGTGAACGGAATGCGCGGCCGACTGGCTTCCAATCGCCGAACTGAAATATACGAAACCCCTCTTTTATGTTGGTTTATAAACAACCATGGTATCAAGGATCCGTATCCCGCTGGCTATCACTCATTTGGAGGCTCGATATTCAATGAACAAGCTTTGGTATTTATCGCAAATCAGCATTTTTGAAGAAATGTCGCGAGAAGAAATGAGAGAGATCGATCAGTTAGATACCATCCATCATTTCAATTGGATCACAAAAAACACATTGGTCCAAACCCCGGAGTCCACGCGCGAGGGACTTTATTTCGTCAAGGAGGGCAAGCTTAGACTCTATAAACTGAACGACAGCGGAAAACAGTTCACACTTGGCATTCTCACAAGAGGAAATATATTCGGAGAGTTAAATTCATTCTCGTTCGGAACTAGGCGAGTTTATATTGAAACGATGGAATCGTCGCTTCTTTGCACCATGTCCGAGCCTCAGTTCGAACGACTGATGATCAATCGACCTCAGCTCGCGTTCAAATTTCTTACAGCACTCAGTGACCGGCTAAAGGAGCGCGAGGATCAATTGGAACAGCTTGCGCTTCATGGTCTTAGAGAACGCGTGCTCCATCTCCTTTACACACTGAGCGTAAAATTCGGAGTCATTCAAGACGGATATGCCCTGATCGATCTGCCTCTTTCCCATCAAGAAATTGCGAATATGCTCGGTGCTAGCCGCGAAGCGGTCAGTGGCGTGATGAGCGAGCTTGCCAAGGAGGGCGTAGTTAAGACATCACGCATGTCTATTCAACTTGCTGTTACAATACTTGAAGAAAATCATTCCCGAAACTCTACACATTGATATGCAAAGACCCCCCGAGTTCAGGCAGTCTTTGCTGGATCATTCAATGGGACCGGACTGAGGCAGCAAGGGTTGACAGGCGGTGTTCGAGGGCACGCCTTTGCGGATCATCTATGCGAAGCAGTCGATCACTGGAAGGTAGTTGGCATACGAATAACTCAACAAGGTGTACTTGCGGAATCGGCAGCTTTCGATAAATAAAAGGATTCTAATTAAAAATTGGGAACGTTCGTTTTATAAAATAAAGATACTGAAGATGCTTACCAACCGTTTAGATAAACGGAGTGGACTATACGTTTTCATTTACCAGGGAGATGAGTCGATTTGTATAATAATATCATGGAATACTGTCTAAACAAAAAAGGAGCGAACTTAGATTATCCTTTGGGTGCGGGAACTGATCCAGTAGCGATAAAAATTGCAGGTAAAATATTTGCTCTTATTTATGAGAAAAAAGGGTATTTGGTCCTAAAATGCGACCCGGTGGCAGCGGAAAACTTGAGAGAGCAGCATGTAGACGTTCGACCGGGGTATCATATGAACAAACAGCACTGGAATACCATTAATCTCGAGGGTTCTTTGCCAGTCTCGGATATCTTTGAAATGATCGATCACTCTTACGATTTGGTTGTTAAACGTCTTCCTAAGAGCACCCGGGAGTCTATTTAGTTTTACCTAAGTCGCACTTCAAAATGCCCAAGTTAATCACAAAACATTTTTTTGGTTTTAACCAACTACTTTCATCATCTTCCGAAAAACTTCCATTTTTTTCACCGCTAGTATTTGTGGCCGTAGTCTTCGAGGCAAAATAAAGCTCCCCTTCCTGTAACAGGCTTTGTAGTTTACCTGTTAACTTTAAAGGGGAGCACCAGTCTCGGCGATCTGTAACTATTAAAATATAATTTTTGCATGAAATGACTGAAATACAAACAGTGCTATGTCGGCTCTTCGATCCAAGCATTTAATCCCATCAATCGGGAAAAAATTCACGAAGGGAAGGTAGTAAACAAATCTTTTAATTCATGAAGTATAACCCCCTGATATTCGTTGCCAGTATGATAGATCTCGCCGATCTCCCGATATATTTGGTTCAATTTCTCCTTATAATCAGGTTCCTGTTTATTTGGATTGTTCTTTTTAAACCTCTCCATCACGGCCTGAATATAGGCTGGACGCGCTCCCCATCTGCCTAGAACATCACCGGACCCATTCAAGAAAACAGCGATCGGCTGTGCCCGCCCTCCATCCGTGAGAAAGAGATCCATAGTTTCCATATGCTCTTCCATAAGCAACACTTCAGTCGAAATGTGACACTGCTCCATCACTCGAAACAGTATTGGGACGTTCCAGATGACGTCCGGACACCAGTCCGTGCATAGAATCAAACAGTGCAGGTCGGAGCGATTGTTTAATGCAGTATAGAATGCTTTCTTGTCTTCATGCGTCCATGCGAAATTATCGTAAACGGAGAAAAACAGATCTTTGGTATTCGGGATATTACTGAGTTCCATCGAACGAATCTGCATGTGATCCATGAACTGTTGAGGTGAAATCCCTTGACCGATTTTGTGTGCTAAATTCAATCGTGATTCCATTCCTTCATGCACCCTTTTCATTATTTTTGGGATATTGCGAACTGAGGATCTCCATAAAATAGTCTTTCGAAGAATCATTTTCAAAAAAACGAGTCCGATTGAGGCTTGATCCTGAAAGCCTTCAAGTTCTCCTTCAATCTCAGGCATTGCATAATACAAAGTGGAACATCTTCGACCGAACAGCTATTTATTACCATAATGATTGTATCATACCCACGTTACGATGAAATTCATGCAGTAATTTCACAACATATATTTCAAACGGGAGCTAATGTCCCTACCGTATATTTTTTTAATTCTGCATGTACACTGCTATTTGAATGGAAATATGGTGTATGGGTGTTGTTTACTGACTCTCAGGCCTGCTCGATAGCAGCCTTCAATCGATCTTTCGGCTGCACGCCGACGAGTTGGTTCACGACTTGCCCGTCTTTGAATATTAACAAGGTAGGGATACTCATGACGTTATATTTGGCCGCGGATTCCGGATTGTCATCCACATTGATTTTTACGATTTTGGCTTTATCGCCGATCTCGGCGGATAATTCGTCCAGTACCGGAGCGATCATTTTACATGGTCCGCACCAAGGCGCCCAGAAATCGACGAGCACGGTGCCCGCTGCGGTCTCATTTTGGAAAGTAGCATCTGTTATCGGTTGAATTGACATGGCATTTGCCTCCCTTTTGAATGGTTGAATGATTGAGATTCAGTTATGTGAAAATATTAAGCGTACTGCTCGGACAAGAACCGTTCCGCATCCAACGCGGCCATACAACCGCTGCCAGCCGACGTAATGGCTTGGCGGTAAATGCGGTCCTGCACGTCGCCGCAGGCGAACACGCCAGGGATAGCAGTTTGGGATGTGCCTGGAATGACTTGCAGGTAACCGAGCTCATCGGTTGGCAGCTGCCCGCCCAAGAAGCCTGTATTCGGCGTGTGGCCGATCGCCAGGAAAATTCCGTCGGCTTCCAGCAGCTCCTCTTCGCCCGTTTCGTTGCTGCGCACTTTCAGTCCGCTGACGCCCATCGGCCCCGCCGTTACTTCGAGCGGTGTCCGGTTCAGGCTCCAGGCAACCCTCTCGTTGCCGCGCGCGTGATCCTGCATGATCTTCGAAGCCTTCAGTTCATTGCGGCGATGCACGACGCGAACCTCGGACGCGAACCGGGTCAGGAATTGCGCCTCCTCCATCGCGGTATCTCCGCCGCCAATCACGATGATTTTCTTATTGCGGAAGAAGAAGCCGTCGCAGGTTGCACAGGTGCTCACACCTCTGCCGATATTCTCGGTCTCGCCGGGGATACCCAGCTTCTTGGCCGATGCGCCTGTCGAAATAATCAGCGAGTCAGCTGTCAATTGACCGCCGTCCTCCAAGAACAGCGTGAACGGACGCTTGGACAAGTCCACTGCCGTCACCCGTCCTGACTGAATCGTAGCGCCGAAGCGCAGCGCCTGCTTGCGCATGTTATCCATCAGCTCAGGACCCATAATTCCGTCCGGGAACCCCGGGAAGTTATCGACCTCGGTTGTTGTCGTCAATTGGCCGCCGGGTTGAATTCCTTCAATAATAAGTGGAACAACACTCGCTCTTGCCAGATAGATCGCCGCGGTTAGACCCGCCGGACCCGTACCGATAATAATCGTTTTATAATGCATAAGAAGGCCTCCTCTTGCGTTTTTAATACAACTTTCGTTCATTCCTATTATTAAATTACCACTCAATTCTCTGATTATCTGTAAAACAGATTACAATCGGCAAATACAATAGCGGTTATCCTCGAATCTTACTCGTCTAAGCATTTCATACGAACGGAATTCGACGTAAGGAGGGCCTCCTAGCGAAACTTTCCCCTCCCTCGACCCGACTTTCATCGGTTAAAAGATGCATGCCTCGTGAAATGAGAAAAAGAGCCTCGGTGGCCCATCATTCGAATCATTCTCAAAGGATGATCAACCACCTTGTCCCGTTTTTGAGTAATTACTTAACAACCTGGGTGTACTATTATTCATTCGTTTAAGGCTTCTATCAGCTGTATGATTACCCCTTATTCCATTTTTTCCTTACTTGTGTTGCAACGAACATAATCGGGATATATCCATAAATAAAATAAAGTCCGACGTCAGCATAAAACTTGGACATCCATCTAAATATACTGCGATCCTGCAAAAAATACTCTAATATCAGAATTCCGAGCAGAAAAATAAGCAAGCTCACACGCGGTTTGATCTGAAAAATGTTTTTCATTCCGCGGCATGCACTCCACAAGCTTAAAGATATACCAGACAAATTTTTAAGCAACCACAATGAAATCGCTAGATATTCTATTCTCTGGAACACTGGTCCTTCAACTATCTTGAGCATATTAAGCGTAGGCCAAGTGATTTCGCGCAGCTGCCCTTCACTGAAATACATAAACGTTATGATTATTACCATCAAATACAATAATGTAACAAAAAATATCATCAAATGTGCCCACTTTTGAGATTTTTCTGGTGATTTAATGAATGGGTAAAAGAGTAGAAGAGCTTCAAATCCCAAGAATTGATATAGCATACTTTTAGAAGAGAGTAATATATCGGTTATTGAATGGTTAAAAAGAGGCATCAAGTTTAACGGATGTGTATACGGCAAAACTGACATATTCTCTGGAATAATAAAAATAAGTGCCATTAGGAATCCCAAAAAACTTAGTCCTGTAACGCTCCGAAACCCGCCTGATACGGTATAGTATATAAACGATACCAAAAGGGTGCTTATGGGTAAAATTTTCATTGATGGAAACATCCAGACTTGTATAACTTCAATATAGGCTTTGAATTCAATATAAGCCCCGAAAAAAAAATAAAGAACGATTGCGAAATTGATTATGTTTCCTGCAATTTTCCCGAAACATGTTTTGTTGATTGCAGTTACATCTAGACCTTCTTGATTAGAACTTAAAATTTTATAAATCATCCATAAGATTAAATGAATGCTAATCCCCACTAAAACAACAGAGATATAAGCATTATATCCGGCATGTTCGGCCACTTCACGTTGGAAATTCAGAACTCCGACCCCGACCATACTGACATACATTAGAGGAACAATTAAGAAGGGAGATATTAGGTATTTTTCGTCAACAGCATTTTTCATTTACGAAACACCTCACTAAACTGTATTTCCAGACATCGTTCAAGCATTACCAGTATTAGCAATTTTAACTTGAACACTTACAGTTGTTTTTATTACTTGATAAATTTTTTCAAAATCTTGGGCACTCCAATTCATAGACCGACTTCTTACTAAGTCGCCAAAGCCGACTGGATCAACCTTATTTTCTTTCAATAGTGAAAGGAATTTTTCAATTTCTGTTTTTAAATAAGAACCCATCGTTTTTTCAAGCTGTGTAAGCTGCTCTTCTGATCTCAAATCCACCCAATCCGGGACATTCTGAAGTTCCGTCACCAATTTCAACCTAATTGAAATAGAAGGGATTGGATTAACATTGTTCACAATATAGTTTACATTTGAATGCATGCTTCTCAATAAAATAAAATCTTCACTCTGTTTGTCTGATGTTTTTCCTGCAACTGGAACCTTGTAGTCCCCGTTCTTCGAGTTCTGAATAAGCATTTTTAATAAGAAAGCGTCCTTCATGCTGATTTCAGTTATCTTTTGATCACTTCTAAATAAAGCCAGGCCATCGATTATTACTTCTCCGTGATCTATTTTAAAATACGGTAAAAACATGTCTCGTCCTTCACCATAATAATTAAACAAGGATACATGAAGGTTCATCATCGGTAAATTTCCGTTTCTCATGTTTTGCTCAATCATATCCGATAAAAAAAACGGTTCATGGGTTTTTTTGATGATTTCCAACAGTTCCGAAGCATCCCGATCCACGACTCCAAGCTGAAGCCTCGATGAAATTTTAGGATCGCGAAGAAAATGATGGATTTCAGCCCCAATCCCTTTTTCTGCACTCGTTTTTCCGAATAACATCATCCTTAGCTGTCCCCTTTCAAGGGGATCATTTGTCCGCGTATTTAGTCGTGGCAGAGCGCCAATATTAGAGTTGGATTCCGTATGTAGAACGTCTAGTTCTGTTTTTCCCTGTTCTTTAAAGTGAGAAATTAGAGCAGCGCTTTTTTTGCCATTCGCAACGGTATCAAAGCTAATTGCATGGACAAGACAAATCTGATTCACAATTTTTTGATCGGAACATGCCGATAAAACTGCACACAAAATAATAATTGGAAAAATTTTTCTCCTATCCATAATGGCCCTCTTTCCATAATTTATTCTTCATCTAAGACATTTTTCCGTTTAACTGGTTTAGGCAAATACTTAACTGAAGATTTTGGTCTTAAATGTTGAGGTCTTTTATTCAGAATTTGAAAAGATGAACGTATAAAACTGTCTTTAAAAGACATAATCCTGAAAGGAAAAATCGGAACAGCGTAAGGAGAGCCTAGTGATTTCAAACGAATAATATGGACGAACAAAATACCGATCCCGATAAATATGCCAATTCCCCCCCATATCGCTGACAGAATGATGATAGGAAAGCGTAAAAATCGTATCGCATTTGACATCTTATATATCGGTGTCGTAAATGAGGCTAAAGCCGATAGCGCGACAACAATTAATAAAATATTACTTGTTAAAGCTGCTTGGACCGCGGCTTGACCGATAACAATTCCTCCGACAATACCTAAGGTTTGGCCAATTTTTGTAGGTAATCTGGCCCCTGCTTCCCGAAGAAATTCAATGGTTATTTCTAAAAAAAGCACTTCAAAGAAGGGCGGAAATGGAACGTTTTGTCTGGAAAAAATAAGGGGGCTAAGCAAATCTTTTGGAATGACTTCATAATGGAATGTGGTTATCGCAACATACATTGACGTGGCAAACAACGAAAAAATAACACCTAAGATTCGAATCAATCGAAAAAAAGAACCTAATATCCATGGCAAATAATAATCTTCCGCGGAAATAAAAAAATCAAACAATGTAGAGGGTCCCGTCAGAATATAAGGTGATCCGTCGCTAATGACCGCGACTTGCCCGCTAATAAGTGAATACACCGCTCGGTCCCTGCGTTCCGTGGATACAAACAATGGAAATGGTGTCAAAGAATTATCTGACATCATTTGGTCCAGTAAGGACGAATCAAACACGAAATCGTAATCAATATCAGTAAGCCTTTGCTCAACAGTTTGAATATACTGTTCATTTGTCAACCCATCGATATAAATGATTGCGACTTTTGTTTTTGAAGTTGTTCCAAGGATAATTTCTTTTATAATCAAGTTTGGGATATTGATTTCTGCTCTTAGCAAACCGATGTTTGTATCCAGGTCCTCTACGAAACCGACTTTAGGGCCGACGACGCTAAACTCGTTTTCCGTATCATTGTTTTCTCGCATTCCATGATTGTCGGCTAAATTAACCAATGCACACTTTTGATCATTTTCATGAAGTTGAACGATCGCATAACCTTTCAGCAATTTGGATTGAATATTTGTTAACTCGTCGGTAATCTCTACATCATTAATGGGGATCCAAGCCTTTATATCCTCGATTTCCTTGATTTCGGAATCCAAAGCGCGATTTTGCATCACAAGAATCAAATGTTGCTGCATCCATTTCGTATCGATTAGGGTAGTAAAATAAAAAATACTCACTTCTTGTTTACCAAGTAAAATAACTGTTTTCTTAAAGTCACTCGATTTTCCGGATAATTTTAATAATTGATCGAGGTTTTTAAACTCTGTATTCATTGCAAATAAATCCTTCATGGCCAAAATCTCCCAATGCTCATTATTTTTCGTGTTATATTATGGAAAGAACGCCTTTACTATACATGAGGGAATAACAACATAAGGATAACCGAGAATTCAGGCAGGCTTCTACAGCTTCAAAAGGTTTAGAGGGAGTAAACCTGGTGCTCTCGGATGGGTTTCGCTTAAGAAATTTTCCTAAAGGGCATCAATAATCAAAAAGCGCAAGTTCTGAGGTGAATTTCCCTTTTGAACTTACGCTTTTCTTCGTGACTCGTAGAATAAACAACCTCATTCTTAATGTTCAAATGAGAAGTAGGTAATCAGAACGGAGATTATCCCCCGCGCTCATCCGTCAGGATTGCAAGGCCTGCGAACTCATCTTGGATGGAAGACCTTCCGCATGAGTATGCGATCCGTTTCTAGCGGAATAGAACCGCGCAAACCTTACGGAATAACCCAACATATAGATCACCACCAGGGAAGCGAGAACATTCAGGATAATCAGAGACACGTACAAGCCAAATAAGTAGCTCAGTAGACCAACGCCCACGATTGGAACAATAAACCCGATGTAACCCGCAAAGTAGAAAGTCGATATCACCTTCGCCCGCTCTGATGCATTCGGAAGCTCGCCGGCCAGCCGCAAACTGATCTGGAACGTCCAACCACTGCCCAGCGCCTGAACCATCACCCCGATCCACATTAGTCTTATGCTTTCCGACGTCCCTGATAGAACGACAAGCCAGGCTCCGCAAGCCAATAAAGCGATACCGATACGGAGGCGTACAACCGGTTGTTTGAACCAAGGCAGCATTTGCATCATCGTACCACCTCCCATTAGTAACAGAATCAGTAGACCAGACACGGCAAGGTTGGAAGTATGAATCACGTTTTTTACAAACGAAGGAATCAAGGAGAGAACGGTTCCGTTCAAGGTAAATAGCGTGAAAAAGGGCAGCGCACTAAAAGACCAGAAATGAGGCTTAATGTCGGTAGGCACCACAAGTGAGATCGATGCCGGCACCGTTCGACTGTGTTCCTTCCGCGCTTGAAAATCCTTGTCCTGCAGCGTCTCCAAGCCAACCCAACCGCTCAGTAACAGAAGGGTCAAAACCCAAAACGGCGTACGCAGGGGCATCAGATGCAGATACTGGATGATTAAACCTGCCAAAGCAGGACCTAGACCGAAACCAACTGAAACGGCCATACCCGATAACAGAATCGCTTTGCCTGCTTCCTCTTTAGACGATTGCTTTAGCAAAAACGCGACTGCGGTGCCCGTAAAGCTGCCGTAAGCAACTCCTTCCAGCATTCTCGCCACGTAAACGAGCCAGGCCTGCTGGCTTGCCATAAAGAGAAGAGTGGCCAGGATCGACAACAGGATGCTGATACGAAGAACCCGTTTCAGCCCCCAACCGCTACCTCTAGAGCCGACAATGAGCAAAGAGGGCAGAAGAAAGACCGCATATACGGCGAATAAAATGGAGATTTGAAGACTGCTTAATTGGTACTGCTCCTGATACAACGGAAATAAAGGCGAAGTAAAGGAAGTTCCGGTAGACATCATGAGAATGACCCATAACATTTTTTTCATTTAGAACGACCTCCTTTTTTTGAATTTTTCAATGCGCGGTTGGTTGAGTAAAATCAACCAATCCACAGCTCTTTAACTTCATCAAATCTGAAATTCAACGTTTGAGCTTTTAATTGCAGATCGTGTGAATCACCGACTTCATACCCTTTGTACTCAAGGTAGTCACGCATCTGCTCATTGGTATAATGAATTTGACCGATCCTGATCTGTGCTTCAATCGGTGAATTGGCCTTAAACTGCACAGTGGCCGCTTCCAACTGTTCGGATAAATTTGGGTTACTCATTGTTCTGATACCTCCAATATCGAATGATAGCTTGATTGTAATTCTAAAAAAATCCTAGTTATGTAATGCAATTTACAGTTCTCCATTTTATTTTTGAAATCGAGAAAAGAGCAGAATAATGTAAAGTAAATTACAGAAAGCTATTCGGTTGTCATGTTAATCTACAAAAACCAAGAAGCCTGCCATGGACAGTAAGCTATCAATTAGCTGCCAAGTGGGAGAATATTCTCTTATTCAAAAGAAATAAAACGTGAAAGGAGAATACGAATGTAGAAACTCGGTTTAGGAGAAACTACGTTATTGATCGCAGGCTGGTTGGTCTATTACCCGCGGAAGATCATGATATGACCATTTACAAAACAACCATGGGAGATGCATGTCAACTTATCAAGAATCCTTTTCCCGTTGGCTAATACTATTTGGAGGATACAAATTCAATGAACAAGCTCTGGTATTTATCACAAATAAGTATTTTTGAAGAAATGTCACGAGAAGAGATAAGAGAGATCGATCAATTAGATACCATTAATCATTTCAATTGGATTACAAAAAACACATTGGTCCAAACCCCGGAGTCCGCGCGCGAGGGACTCTATTTTGTAAAGGAGGGCAAGCTTAGACTCTATAAACTGAACGATAGCGGAAAACAGTTCACGCTTGGCATTCTCACAAGAGGAAATATATTTGGAGAGTTAAATTCATTCTCGTTCGGAACTAGGCGAGTTTATATTGAAACGATGGAATCGTCACTTCTTTGCACCATCACCGAGCCTCAGTTCGAACGTTTGATGCTAAATAGGCCTCAGCTCGCGCTCAAATTTCTTAAAGCACTCAGTGACCGGTTAAAGGAGCGAGAAGATCAATTGGAACAGCTTGCGCTTCATGGTCTTAGAGAACGCGTGCTCCATCTCCTTTCCACACTGAGCGCCAAATTCGGCGTCATTCAAGACGGATATGCTTTGATCGATCTGCCACTTTCTCATCAAGAGATTGCCAATATGACCGGTGCTAGCCGCGAAGCGGTAAGTAACGTGATGAGCGAGCTTGCCAAGGAGGGTGTCATTAAGGCATCACGTCTATCTGTTCAACTTGACGTTACAATGCTTGAAGAAAATATCCCTCCACATTGATAAGCAAAGACCACCGGATTTCCGGTGGTCTACCCAATTTTAGATTGCTGATTAACTACCGGTTAAGCTATCTGACATATTCTTAAATCCAGTCTTCTTTGCAAACAAGACGAGTTAGCGCGGCTTGGCGCCAATGGAGCGATCAACAAAAAAATCCCCTAGACAGGGGATTTTTCGCGTCCGGTTCATTACCAGGCCGCGGCAATCTTGACGGCCTGTTCCATTGCTGCCTGGACGATCTCTTTTGCGCGTTCCGGTTGAAAATCATGGCCTTCCACATACAATGCTTGTACGTCGCGAATCCCGACGATGCCGAGCACCTGGCGCAAATAAGGATGGCTGTGATCCATGACCGCTGCCGGCCCTGCGGAGTAAATTCCGCCGCTCGACTGGATGTGCAGCGCTTTTTTGTCGTGCAGGAGACCGACCGGCCCGCGTTCCGTGTAATAGAACGTTTTGCCGACGATAACAAAGGCATCGATGAACGCCTTGAGCCGAGGGGGAATCCCCCAATTCCACATGGGGGAGACGAACACGTATTTATCGGCACGAATCACCATTTCGGTAATGTCGTTGAGGGCATTAACTTTCTGCCGTTCCACGGGACTCAACTCGGAGAAGTCAAGGCGTTCTTTTCTCAATTTCTCCCATGCCCGCACGACATCACCGTCGACCGTTTGAAACGCTTCTTGGTAGACATCAAACAACCGTACGTCGTCGTTCGGATGAGCTTCCCGATAAGCTTGAAGAAACGCCTGTCCGACCTGTAGGCCGACTGAACGGTCCGGCGACTTGGGAGTAGCGGTAATATATAATAATTGAGTCATTTGTTGCCTCCTAGATTATAATGGGATTTGCGGTAATCTCCGAGTGCTCCATCGTAAATGTGAGAAAGGCGTTTAACGCAACCGGCGTCAGAGGCCCAATGTTTGTCCGCAGCCGATTCTGGACCCATTGACAAATTCACACAGTTACACAAAAATGGTAGTCCCCGGATTAGTTTGAACCCATTTCTGACATGCTTGCGAACCCTACAAATGCCGTCATATTATGTTATTTGACCCACTTCACAACATCATCAAACGGAAGCCGTATTCTCGGTCCCGGCTCTTTTTTACGATAACCGAAGGCAATCATAACCGAGATTGTAAAATGTCCGTCCTCCAGCAGCTCTTCCTCGTTCAACAACTGATTGATTTTCTCAATGTTAAAGCCTTCGATCGGACATGAGTCAATGCCGATTTGCGCCGCAGCCGTCATCATGTTCGCAAGCGGTATATACGTCTGCTTGATGGCCCAGTCAGTAAGAAAACGCTCATGATCTAGGAGCTTGAAATCATTTCTCTGGAACTCTTCAAAGATTTCAAGATGCCTTGCCAAGCGTTCCTCCGGAACGGCTTTAGATTGCTGCTCCTTCTGGTAGGCAGAGTCATATCTCATATCCAGCGGGGTCCGGGCCAGAATAATGACGAAATGACTAGCCTCCGGAAGTTTGCTGGCCGCACCATACGAAGCATTTTTTATTTTGTTCCGAAGCTGTTCGTTCTGAACAACAACAAATCTCCAGGGTTCACTGCTGAACGAGCTGGGCGAGAGCCGGCCCACTTCCAGTATAAATTTAAAGTCGTCGTCGGAAATGGTTTTACTAGGATCGAATTGTTTGGTTGCATGCCGAAAATGATGAACTTCCAAAATTTCTTCCTTGGTCATTGTCATGATAATATTCTCCTTTTTTAACTAACAGTTAATGCTGAAATTCAAGCAGCTTCTATTATAGGATGCACCGATTGTCGCTAAGCTCAGACATATTACTTACTCCAGTATCACCATGTTATATGGATATGCCAGTATTACCGTACGGATAATACAAGCGATATCCAATCTAAAGCCTCGGTTATTCAGAGTTAATTGATGATTCTGCTTACAAATGAATGGTGAAAACGTTACAGCTTTTTAAGTTCTCGCAAAATTTCCTCAGGACTTTGACGCTGCATGAAGTTCGGATTGACATAGGAGGAGCGGATAATGGCACTCTCATCAATCATGAAAGTAGCCGGAACCGGCAAAACCCATTGTGAAGTATCGTTGTACTCCGCAAGATCGAGTCCGATACCTTCCATGAGTCCTCTTACTCCCGGAGGTACATCGAAGAGCAGATTGTATTTTGCCGTTACCAAGCCGTTCGGATCACTAAGGACTTTAAATTCCAATCCTTCCTTTTCCTGAAGGGATAACGAATGATCCGGCTTTTGCGGGCTAATCGCTATAAGCTGCGCGCCTATCGCCTGAATTTCCGGCAATATCTGCTGGTAAGCCTTTAATTGCATATTACAAAAAGGACACCATCCGCCGCGATAGAAAACTAGCACAACCGGCCCTTTCGCGAGCTCTTCAAATAAAATGACATCCTGTCCTATTGCGTTTGTTAATTTAAAGTCCGGCGCCTTATCACCTGGTTGCTTCCCGGAAGCGACCCCCGATTTCTGAAGTTCCTCAATCATTTGGCCGATCTTGATCTGCGCTTCAATCGGTGAGTTGGCCTTAAACTGCTGAGTGGCCGCTTCCAACTGTTCGGTTAAATTTGGGTTGCTCATTGTTCTGAAACCTCCAATATCGAATTGATACCTTGATAATAAATCCAAATGAAAGGGGAGTTCTGTGAAGTAGATTACAAATCTCCATTTTTTTGAAATTGTGTAAAACGGCAGAACAATGTAATTTAGATGACAGATCCCGATTCGGTTGGCATGTTAATCTGTAAACTAAACCGCCAACTAGTTTTGTCCTCGATGGCAGGAGAAAATTCGCTCAATTAATAAGAAGTCAAACATGAAGGAGGAATATGGATGAAGATACTCGTTTTAGGAGGGACAACGTTTTTCGGTCGCCGTTTAGTCCAATTATTACTCGGGGATGGCCACGATGTGACCATTGCAACAAGAGGTCGGACACCGGATGATTTTGGCGACGCCGTGACTCGAATAAAGGTTGACCGAAAGAATCAAGAGGCCATGATGGAAGCGTTCGGAAATTGTAATTATGATGTCGTCTACGATCAAATCTGCTTTAATCCCCAAGATGCCAAAATTGCCTTGGAAGTGTTTAGAGACCACGTTAAGCGATATGTATTAACCTCAAGTATGGCGGTTTATAGCAGTAAAGATACCGAAATCACTGAAGAAGATTTCATGCCGGAACAATACAGCTATGATTTAGACGCTCAGAAATATGAGTATGCCGAAGGAAAACGCCAAGCCGAAGCTTATTTCTTCCGGAATGCGGTATTTCCTGTCGTTGCGGTTCGCGTAGCCATGGTCGTATCCGGAACCGACGATTATACAGGCCGTTTTGATTACTATGTGAGGCATGTTGCTGAACATAAGTCTATCGGTGTGTTGGAAGCCGAACATCCTATTACTTATGTGACAGCGTGGGATGCGGCCGAATTTCTTCATTTTATCGGAGCCAAATCCGACTTTGCCGGACCAATCAATGCGGCGAATAGCGGTTACTTAAGCATCCAAGAACTCTGTTATGAGATAGGGGACTGCTTGAATATGCCCCCGATGTTTCATGTAGGCCGACATGAAGAACAAACTTTATCCCCCTACGCCATGTTTCCTTATACTTGGAAGATATTAAATGCCAAAGCAGCATCTTTTGGATTTGAATTCCCGCCAATTCAACAATCGATTTCGCTAATGGTCCAGGACAGTGTTTCTCGATGGGAAAAAAGCTTAAAAGATGAACTTGATGCATTTCAGGCTCAACATCATATGTCGCCAGATGCAGCGGCTACATTTGCCAGATTGATTCAGGACCTTCGAGATCAAGGTGCAGGCAAAGGACTGAATATCGGAGATAAGGCTCCCGACTTTACCTTGGAAGATGCTACGGGCAAACTTGTCACATTATCTGAAGAACTAGCCAAGGGCCCCGTCATTATTGTGTTTTATCGGGGTGAATGGTGTCCGTACTGCAATTTGCAATTGAAGGCCTATGAGCGCATCATGAATGAGATTAAAGCTGCCGGTGCTCAATTGATTGCCATTAGCCCGCAAACACCAGATCATTCGCTTTCCATGAAACAAAAACATGAACTGAGCTTCTTCGTCCTTACCGATGCGAACAACAAAACTGCGGAAAACTACAATCTTAAATACAAGCTGCCTGACTTCATGCAAGCCGTTCAGAAACGATCTGGTATTGAGCTCCATCAATATAACGGTGACCATACGTTTGAACTTCCCGTCACAGCCACATACATTATCGATAAAAATGGAACTGTAATAGCAGGTGCTTCAGATTTAAACCATAGAATGCGTATGGAACCGTCAGAAGCCTTAAAAAAAGTCCGTTCACTGCAATAATGTTATGCAACTAATCGATGATGTGAGATTCTTTAAGAGATTCAATTTCTATAGTCATTGACTTGAACTCGAGCCCAATCGCTTCTATTTGGAATTACCGGTAAATACTTTACGTTCTTTCGTGATTTCTGAGCGGTTATAGAGAAAAGATTTGAGATTGTACGTGTAATTTCTATTGAGTTTGTCATCGTTTTTAAGTAAAAATTCTATAATCTCTTTGTCACTTAGACAATTTGAGCGGTAGCTACGTGGTAACTTTAATGCTGAATAAATATCAGAGATGGCAGCAATACACCCAATTTCACTCTGATTTGTCGTGCCTTGAGGATAGCCGCTGCCATCAAGTCTTTCATGGTGTGAGTAGCAAAAATGAAGGATATCCGAACCAAAGTCAAGTTCTTTTAACGTGTCATGCCCAACCTTCACATGTTCCAGAACCAACGATCTTTCTTCAATGTTCAGACGATGTGATGATTTCAAAATGCCATCCGGCATTGATAATTTTCCTATGTCATGTAACAAACCGGCGAGAAACATTCGTTCTGGATTACAGGAGGTACGACGAATGTGCCTAGTTAAGTTGTATGCAATAAATGCAACAACCAGTGAATGATTCGCGGTAGCCTGATCACGGCAATTCATGGAAACGAACAGTGCCCTGCCTTTCTCCCATTCCTGATCACCTTTGTATTTATTGAATAACTGAAGAAGCAAAGATTGAGAGTCCAGCAAAACATCGTCCATGTGTCGCCTCCTATCAAAAATATAAAAAATATTCTGCCACATCTATGAACCCTAACCTGAAAATTTTATTAATTATTTTCGAATAGGAAATTTCTCAAGGATTCGTTTGATCCCCAATCAAATATTACAATACATCAAACCGTAGATAAAATGACTATAACTTATTAGGAGCATACCAACTTTGATATGAATAGAGGGCTAATGCAATTAATTGTTAAGATTTCCGATACGAGAAACTTCACAAAAGCAGGAAAAGAACTCTATATGACGCAGCCTGCAGTCAGCCGTGCAGTGGCAGCACTTGAAGCTGAATTGGGGGTAAAGCTTATTGCCCGCAATCGTCGTCATTATGGCGTTCATTTCACTGATATCGGGGAACGTATTTTGGGATTTTTCAAAGAGATATTGCCTTACTTTGAGAGAATTGATCAAGAAATTGCTCGTGAAAAAGGACTTGATACTGGCATTGTAAGGATCGGTGTTTTTCCCTTAGCCTCTTCCTACTTCATTCCCAAAATCATAAGAAGTATTGTAGAGAAGTATCCGAAAATAGAATTTACACTTCATGAGGGAACCATTACTGAAATAAAGGAAATGCTTGAATCCGGAGACGTTGATGTTGGACTTATCGTACCTTCTGTCCATCACGATGAACTCATAACATTCCCTTTATACCGGGAAGAAATATACACAGTATTTAAGGAAAATCATCCTCTTTCCGCGAAGTCTGTTATTCAGGCGCGCGATCTCATGGATCAACCCTTGATTATTTGTAAATCCGGTTGCAAGCCTCCCGTAATGGATTGGTTTGAGCAATCCGGAATACAACCCAACATAAAATATGTACTCAATAATTACATGACAACAATGAATATGGTCCAAGAAGGATTAGGTATTGGTATCATGTCTGAACTGTCTACAATGAATCTTCCTTCTAACGTAATTTTTCGTAGGTTGGATCCGAAGTGGCATCGTGAAATTCATCTTGCCGTATCCTCATTAGAGGAATCTTCGATTGCTGTCCAATTGTTTATTAGAATGGCGCTTCAACTATTCGAAAGTCGCACAGGCCTCGATGTGAATCTACAATGACTTTAATATCAGGATGTGGAACCCAGTATCTTCTTTCTTCTAATTACAGTGAATTGCCCTTCTCCGTCAGCGAAAAATTTGAAAATCAAAAAAAACACCGGCCTATTGGTACTAGGACGAGTGTTTTTTTTGATTTTATGATTTGATATAGTCAACCTGCTTACATATTGATCCTTAGTGGTGTAGGAAATATGGTGATAATGCTTTCCCGTTAATGATTTGGCTGAAAGGCATGTATCATACGATATCCGGTCCATGTGCCACAATACGAGATCAACATTCCCCGCTAATTGTACCACAAACCACTAAGCAGGCTTGTGGATAAGACTTGGTTGTCAAAGGTGCAATGTCCGAAAGTACCACGAACAAATATATAAAGGAAAACCCGCTCCTAGGTTAATCATAAAGAGCGAGTCACTAGTGTTTTAATACTTACTGGTCAATCTTAGTTCGTCAAATTTAAATCGGTGCTGTAACAGCACATCCAGTCTTTAAGGATTTTAAGTTGTTTCTTTTGGACTTAGCTATTGAGAGGCGTGAGCGGTTATTTGTAATACCTGTTTCCGCTTTATTGCAATTAATAACATACCGGCAATCGTCATGAGTCCCCCGAGCATCTGCGACATCTCCAAAGCATGTCCCAAGGTAACCGAAATAATTGCTGTAAAGACAGGAATCAGATTCATCGTTATGCCGGCCTTGGTCGCACCTAGTATCTTAACTCCTTGATTCCAAAAGATAAACGAACCGACTGACGGGAACACTCCCATGTATATAACCCCTACGATCCCCAATGAAGTGATTTTGTCGGAGTGAATCGGCTGGAAAAGTAAAAAAGGAATCATCAAAATAGCACCGACCAGCGCAATCATCGCTACCAATGTTACAGGTGGAATACCTCTTGCTTTTTTTAAAAGCAATGAATAAGCAGTCCAACATAAAACGGCCAATAGCATGATCGCATCGCCCTCGTTAAACTGAGTATGAAACAACTGCAATAGGTTGCCTTTGGTCAACACAATCAGAACACCAATAAACGAGGTGATTAATCCAAAGAACTGAAAGACACTTACTTTGTCTCTTAGGAAAATCAACGAAAAGAGCATAATCAAGCCAGGAGTAAGGGTAGTAAATAGAGCGCTGTTCGTCGCAGATGTGAACCGCAATGAAGCATACGATAGATAGGTGTAGAGTACGATGGATAAGGCAGCCAGCAAAATGATTAACACCCAGTTATTCCTCCATAATTGCCCCCATGAAGGCTTCTCAATAAATTGAGCAATAGGAATAAGAAGTATTAGTCCGACGACCCACCTTAGAAAGACTGTCCATTCAGAAGGTAATTCACCTACAATCAATTTTCCAAAAATGATATTACCGGCCCAAAATAGATTAGCCCCGATCAAAAATGCCCATGCCTTAAACTTCACCATATTTTTCACCTTTTATCTTTAAAATTTTATTCTCACTATGATGCATCTACAGCCAGCTGATACAACAGGATGAGCTTCTCGAAGGTTTGTGTGACCAGTTGTTTGAACTCATCGGGCTTCGTCAACACCTGATCTTGGAAGTGTAGGTTGCGGCCGATCAGTAGTTCCGCCTTCTTCACATCCCGGAAATGAGCCAGTGCTTCTGTCCAGCCGCTGTTGTCCAATTCCGCTACAGGTGTGACGTCTTTTTTCATATGGTCAAACGAAATGACGAAGTTGGAAGGAACTTCCTTACGGATCTGCTCGAGATGCTTCATATAAGCAGTGGCTATGTTGCTTTTGTTCGGCAGCTCGTAAATCAAAGCAAGCCATATAAAGACTCGGTCATCAAACAGTCCAACCTGAAAGTGTGGGACTTGTTTGTAGCCCCGTTTGTTCGGGCAGATGGCCATCCAGGTATCCACAGGAGGATTAATTTTGCGGCGCAAATGTTTGGCGATATGCAAGTACATCTCGGTTCCGGCAAAGCTCGAGAGATCTTGCGTCAAAGAATCCCCTAGCTCCTTGAATTTTGGTTGAATGCGTTCACGTATTGCTTCCATCCGGCCATCAAGATTGTCTATGGCAAAGGTGTCAAAATCATGCTGTTTAAATCCGGTAAAACTCATAGTGGTATGCCTCATTTCACTTACGTTTATTAATATTTCAAGTGCAGATCCAGAAGCCTTCAGAAGAATCAGTAGACTCAATAATATGTTTAATGATGAATGACGTTCACAGCTTCATCATGTCTTTCGGGAATCGGCCGAAGTTAATGCGATATCCTTATTTATAAAAATGGGATATTATGCCATTAAATAAAGAGACTGTCATTGACACAGTCTCAAGGTTAAGTCTATTTAAAAACTTTTATACGTTCTTGTACGGGATTAAATTTCTTTTCACCTGCTGAGGCAGACGGTTTACCGAACGGCATTTGAGCAATCAGTTTCCAGCTTTCCGGCAGCTTCCATTCTGCTATTACCCGATCATCAATCAATGGATTGTAATGCTGTAGGTTTACACCTAGCCCTTCAGCTTCCAGTGCCATCCAGATCACCAATTGGTGCATTCCATTTGTTTGTTGTGACCAAGTCGGAAAGTGTTCTCGGTAAGATGGATATTGTTTCATAAAACTTTCAACAGTTGACTGATCTTCAAAGAAAAGAACTGTACCGTATCCGTTCCGAAATCCGTTCATTTTCTCCTGAGTAGAAGAAAATTGTTCGTCAGAAACGACTGCTTTGAGAACTTCGGTCGTAATATCCCATAACTTGTCATGTTGTTCACCCAAGAGCAGAACAACGCGGGTAGTTTGGTTGTTAAACGCCGATGGTGTATGTTTAACGGTTTCCTCGATTATTTCTTGGATTCTTTGGTCCGAAATTGGTGATTCTTTGCTAATTCCATAAATAGAGCGCCGTTCACGCAGTGCAGCGAATAAATTTTTCTCCAAATCCTTCATGATACCACTCCTTGACCTATTTTTAGATTTTCATCGACTGAATCCGGCGGTGATTTCCGAAGTGGAAGAGTTGCACCAGAAAGTATCGATTAATGTAAAGACTTAAGTGCAAATGATAACTACCCTACAAACATGGATGCACATTTTCCTTGTGCCTCACGGACGAACACGGATGATTGTCTTCCCCTTGACCCGGTCGGTAGAGTTGAAGGCGGCGATGGCATCGTCGAGGGTAGCGATTTTGCCGATGTTCATCCGCAGCCGTCCGTCACGCACTCGCTGGGCGATTTCACTCAATTGGGCGCGATCGGATACAACAACGAAGTCTACCGCCTTGCCGTTGGCGGGCAGTACCTCGGGCGGTCCGGCGACAGTCACCAGCATTCCTCCGGCTCGAACAAGACCCGCAGACCGATTCCCGATCTCGCCGCCGAAGACATCGAAAACCAGATCAACGCCACCGACGTCTTCCAACGAGTCGTTCTCAAGGTCAACGAACTCCTGTACGCCATAGTCGATCGCCGTCTGACGGTGGGCAGCACGTCCTGTGCCGATAACGTAGGCGCCGGCCTGACGTGCGAGCTGTGCCGCCATCGAGCCGACTGCTCCGGCCGCACCGTGCACGAGGACACTCTGTCCAGCTCGGAGGTGACCGTGCTCGAACAGACCTTGCCAGGCGGTCAGGCCCGTCATTGCGACTCCCGCGCCCACCGTGAAGTCAACATCACTCGGCAAGGGCGCGAGGTTTCGGGCCTCGACGACTACATACTCCGCGAGGGATCCGTCGCGCGTCCAGTCCGTAAGCCCGAATACCCGCTGTCCCACCGACAAGCCGGTTGTACCATAGCTAAGGGCGGTGACCACTCCGGCCACTTCGTGGCCGGGGATCGACGGCGTCCGGTCCCGCCCGAAGCGATCGATCCATGTCGAAGGCCACATCAACTCATCCCAGGTGAATCCCGATGCATGAACCTGAACAACGACATCACCGTAGCTCGCACCCGAGAGGCTGGCAAGCCTAGCCACGTCCGGCTCCGGCCGCTCCACCAGCTTCATCCCGGCCGTTCCCGCGGCCTCGTCCGTCACCACAATCGCTTTCATTTGGACACCTCCTTGTATAGTCTTTCCTTTTTATCGAATGTTTCCATGATAGGTCTCCTTACCATATTTTTCTTTTTCCAACTTTTTAAAGTCCCTAATCCAACACCATCTACTGTCTGTTAGAGGCTCCTTAATGTTTATCAGTCCTCTTTTAAGAACTGAATTTATTGTAACCATTACAAAAAAAAAGGTATGTAAAGTAAATTACATACTTGTTTACAATGATACCCGGATCATATGGAGTATTTTGAGCACAGTCCCTGTCAAGGAAGTAGCTGTAAAATTCAGTTTGAATTAGAATTTCAAATTATCCAACAATGACAAGATTAACTAGCACCAAAACTAAAAGCAGACCCAGCGATATCTCGTTAGGTCTTTGTATATGACGGAACATGTCTTATACCGTATTTGTGGAATCTGATACTTCCGGGCCATCGATAACATCGATCATACCAATAGCCTGAATGCTGATAGCACCCATTTTTCCTAGCTTTTTCACGTAGGAACCATTATCAGTTCTGTTTACTTTGTTATATTACACCACGCTTCCTTCCAAAATTACACTCAAATCCATGTAGTTTGGCAAACCAAAAACCGGAACCCCATCGGAGTCCCGGCCCTCACTACCCTACCTCGCTCAACTACCCATCCCGAAAATACACAACCCGCTTCGCCTGCTGCGCAATCGCCAGGTCGTGCGTAATCACAATCGTCCTGCCCTGATCATTCAATCCATAGTCCCCACGATCCGCAACATCCAAGCACCCCAAAATGTTCATCAGCGTCCAGCTCCTTCGCAATTTCCCGCTGCGTCCGTTCTTCCCCTCCGAGCTCCAATCCGAACCGCCCGACAGCAACTTCCTTCTCGCGGTCATCCAATATATCCAAATTCCGATAAATCTTACTTTTCTCTATCTTGAGCTGAACCTTATCCACGACATCGCCCTCTCGTACCGAGGATGTCGATGAGCGTAATTTCATTCCCCTCTTTGTCCGTTCCGATGGGATCATGCAAGGACACGCCCTTGCGTGTTTTCTTCAGCGAGCGCAGATGCATCAAGATCTCATTCTCGATACAGCGCGCCGCAAAAGTCGCCAGCTTCGTCCCCTTGTTCGGTGAAAACGACTCGATCGCTTTGATTAGACCGATCGTGCCGATCGAGATCAGATCCTCGAGATCTTCACCTGTATTATCGAATTTTTTGACGTTGTGGACACGAAACGATGTAGATTCTCCTTAATCTACTTGGACAAAGTCAGCCGCACAACGAAAACCCATGTTTCCCGTTGAACTGTCCGGGGTATTCTTGCTTCGGGCAGCTAAACGGTAACGGTTGCAATATGATTTATGGCATAGATACGAGCCGCCGCGCATTACACGGCTTGACCCGCTGGATGGACCGACAGGGTTTACCCGCGGACCGTTCACATGAAAATTCGGACTAAACCAATCCGAGCACCATTCCCAAACGTTACCCGAAATTTGATATAAACCATACCCATTCGGCTCGAATGTCTTTACCGGCGCCGTTCCGATAAAACCGTCGCTTGCATTGTTCTTGACAGGGAACTTCCCTTGCCAGATATTGCACATATGATTGCCCTCCGGCTTTAGTACATCTCCCCAAGGATATCTTTTTTGAACCAAGCCCCCGCGGGCCGCAAACTCCCATTCCGCTTCTGTTGGGAGCCGTTTCCCTGCCCATTGGCAATATGCCATCGCATCGTTCCAAGACACATGAATAACCGGATGATCCGGTCTGTCTTCGATTGTTGATCCAGGACCTTCCGGACTGTTCCAGCAGGCGCCTTCAACAGCAAGCCACCAAGGTGTTTGTACGGTAGAGCCCAGTATCTTGACTCCGTGCGCAGAAACAAACAGATGAAACACGAATGACCATCCAAACTTCTCCGCATCTGTCACATAACTGGTAGCATCAACAAAGCTCTTGAACTCCAGGTTTGTTACCGTACATGGATCGATATAAAACGGATCGACAGTAACGGAACGAACGGGTCCTTCTCCATCCGAAGGAAAGCCATCCTTGTCATCTGTGCCCATAAGAAACTCTCCGCCAGACAAATAAATCATCGAGCCAAACAACTTTGGTTTTTTTAGCTCCATGGAGGTGTTCATCAAAGCGTTATTTCTGGAGACAGAGCAGCAAGATGGTTTTGTTATTGTATCGGTCATAAAATGGTCTCTCCTTATAGTATAATCACAGCCATTGGGTGCATTCTATATTTCATTACACCTACTATTACACCTCCGATGATCATGAGGCCAACGAAAGTTTTCCAAGTATAGCCTCCCAACTCCTCACCTGAAAAACCGAAATCGACGGCAGCTGTATTACCGGAATCATGGCATAGCCGCCGCCAAATGTGGTTGGTCCGATTTTCAGAAAAGTCCCAAAAATTTCCCAAGGTCGATTCATTAAAGCCCTGGCCATCATGACCATCCTCCTTTCAACTAAATGACTTAAAAAGGTCAACCAGATTGCTCTGAGTGACCTTAGTGCTTCCCTACCTTTTGGCTACTTTCCCCCAGTTACTCTCCGGATCATCAATAGCTTGCCGAGTGAATCCGCCTGTAGCATCCCACCACGTTTGAACGGCCTGGCGCAACCCTTTTCTCACTTCCTCATTCGTCGGTTGTCCAGCAATGTTGATAATTTCATCGGGGTCAGTTTGAAGGTCGTACATTTCTTCCAAATTATCTTCAAGGTAATAGACATACTTCCACTGCTTCGTCTGCACACCTATCATCGGATGGCGTCCCCAATAGGCTTTATAATGTTCGAAAAAGACGCGTTCCTCTGCCGGAGGCTCCTCATGGTCCAGAATGGGAAGCAGCGTTCCTCCTTCGCACTCTTCGGGAACTGGGATCCCGGCTGCGTCCAGAAGTGTCCCCGTTACTGCCGCAGTAGAAATGAGGTCCGGAATGACTTTTCGTTTCGGTGTTACCCCTGGCAAATAGAGCAGCAGCGGTACATTATATAGCTCTTTATAAGGAATAACGCCTTTCAAACGCAATCGATGCGCACCCTGCATGTCTCCATGATCACTTGTAAATAGAATGACCGTATTCTCCAACATGCCCTTCGACTCGAGCTTATCCATCAAACGTCCCAGATTGATATCCATAAGGACTAGCATCGCCCGATACCGCTGGGCATCCCGCCTCACAAGCGCCTCCGTCAGTTCAGACTCCCCTTCGGATGCCCGTTCTCTTTGGAACGGCGGTTTGGTAGATAAATCGTCCTCATAGAAGCTGCGTGGAATTGGCATATCTTCAAGCGGAAATTGTCCTGCATAACGCTCGAGCAACTCGAACGGCTGATCAACAGGGGAATTCGGATGCGGCATATACCAGTTCAGCTTCATGAAGAAAGGCTTCGCGCCGTCGTAATCGTCCAAATAATTTAGGGCTTGTGTGGTAGTTATCGCATCCTTGTGACTGTGAAACCGCGGGTCTTCGTTCGCTCCCGCCAAATCCAGCCCGTCCGTGCGATAATCTGTAATTTGGAACTCGTGCGCACCAGGCGACAGGCCCAAATGCCACTTTCCAAAATATACCGTTTCATATCCCGCCCGATTGAATTCCTTAGCGATCCCCCATTCTTTAGGATCAAGCACATGCCCAATCTGATAAACGCCTACCTGATGGGGATACTTACCGGTCATCCAGGTCGAACGTGACGGGGAACACTGTGCGGATGTGCTGATGGCCGCAGTGAATCTGACGGATCTTTCGACCAGGTTGTCAAGATTGGGGGTTGAGTAGCTGGCATCCACACAGCCCATGGCATTGACTTGCTGCTGATCGGTTGAAATCATAATGACATTTCTCATAGGCTCTAACTCCTTCTCTCGATTACATACGATGCAGCCGCTTCCTCGCTGTCCTTATAACCAAGCCGAACCGCCTTGGCGCGGATCAAAGTTCTGCCATTTGTTAATGTAATAGGTCCTGTATATAGCCTCCATCGTGGCGCAGACCCTTCTTCCGTCGTATAAGCAATGGAAGCTCCTTGAGTAGCGGAATGCAGCAGAATGGCCGTAGGTTCATCATATTCAAAGTGAGCGGCTGGTTCGATGCCCGGATTTCCCGAATTGATCGCTATGAAGATGGGAGCAGCGGTTTGGGGCTGAACGCCGTTCGGCCACATCTGTCTAACCATCTGTTCTTCCGGCACATCTCCCCAGACATCATACTTATCCCGCCATGCATCCATTTCGGTTCGCAGCCGTTCCAGCTCCTCACGATAGTTGGGATCATCAGCCAGATTGCGAAGCTCGTAAGGATCGCTTTCACAGTCGTACAATTCCTCGACTGGACGGTGGGTCTGCATCATGATTCGTTCGTCTCCCTCAAGCTGACCTGCAAGCTCCAGTCTCCATAATTCTTGAAACATAGCATGTTGATGGCTAAACTTAATCCATTGGAGGTAGGGATTCAGCGGATAGTAGTTGCGGATATATTTAAAACGTTTATCTCGTACAGCTCGAACCATATCATACGATTCATCGTATCGGTCACGGGTGGCAAAGATGTACTCTCGAGGCTTCATCCGTTCTCCCAGGAACGGCTGACCTTGAAGATGATAAGGAAGTGGCGTGCCCGTTATGGACAACATCGTGGGACCAAGATCAATCAGACTAACCATCTGATCGCTGATTTCTCCAGCTTTTACAACACCTGGCCAACGAACGATTAGCGGTACATGGATGCCCGCATCATAAGGCCATCGCTTGGCTCTGGGCAACCCCTCACCATGGTCGCTCCACAGGATGACAACCGTGTTATGCGCTAGCCCATCTTCCTCCAGCTGCCGCAGAAGATTACCCACTGCACAATCCGCCTCTTCAATCAAATCATAGTGCTTCGCAAGTGCTTCACGCGATTTAGGCGTATTCGGTATATACGGAGGAACGGTAACCTTGTCCGGATCGGTTACAGGCGTCAAATCTTCAGTCAACCCGTAATACTTACGTATCTGGTCGCCCCACATGGCACTTTCGTGTGTCAGAATATGATTAAATACGGCGAAGAACGGCTGTCCAGGCTCACGGTGGCGCCAGTGTGCCTCCATACCGTCTACGTCCCATGCCGTAAGAGGAGAGGCAAATTGATAATCAGTTTTGAAATTATTAGTGCAGTAATAACCCTCAGACCGTAAATACTCCGTAAATGTCTTGACATTGGCGGGAGGAACCGCGAAGTAAGGCGTAGGCAGCTCCGGCGTATATTTATTTGTGTGCTCTGTCCGCATATGATGTGTACCGATCGCCGTCGGATACATACCGGTAATCACTGCCGAACGGCTAGGGGAACATACCCCTGCCGTTGCAAAGGCGTTGCGGTAAAGGGTCCCCTCCGCCGCAAGCTTATCTATATTCGGTGTCCGCGCCAGCTCGTCGCCGTAGCAGCCGAATCTAGGGCTTGTATCCTCAAGCGAAATCCATAAAATATTAGGTCTGCCCACTGACGGATTCATATGAGACACCTCCCTATTTCCCCGCCATTCTGGCGCCAATCTTCGCTTGAAGCTGACCCAGGAAGGCGTTCGGCTCCTGCACAAACTCTTCCGGATGCCTGCGAACCAGTTCAGGAACGAGATGACCCCTACCCGTCTCTTCCAATCGCTTGATGTATCCTTTTAAGTAGCCTTTCGCGTGGAAGGGCCCGCCCTCCTGCATAACCGTCCACAGCGGATCGACGGCGTCACTGTTTCGGCGCATCATATCGTCATGCCACTGATTGAGATAATAAACCGCTTCCATACAAACGCTGCGATTATCGGCAGCGACATTATGCTGCTCTTTCGGATCTTCAGCAAGATTATAGAGCATCTCCTCATCAAAGAGATGGAAACCGTCATGATAGGAACGGATATAGATCCAATCTCCGAACCGCACGCTGCGCTGAACCACATGCGCGCACTGTGAGACAACCAGAAACTCGCGTCCGCAATCGGAGCCGTCTTGTAATGCAGGGGCGTAGCTTCTGCCGTTCCATTCTGGGAATGCGGGCTGACCAAGCATATCAGCAAAGGTCGGCAGTAAATCCAGGTGATAGTGAAGACCTTCGTCCACGTGTCCCTGCTTCATTCCTGGCCATCGGATAATCATCGGAATACGGCAGGTGCCTTGATCGGCCGTGGCATGCTCGCCATAGATGCCCAATTGTCCCATATTCTCGCCGTGATCGGCCGAAATGAGGATGATCAAGTCTTCCATAACGCCCTGCTCCTCCAAAGCTGCGAATAGACGTCCCAGGTGCTGATCCATATAACGGATTCCGCAATCGTAGCCATCAATCATTTCTCTCATGTCATCCATATTTTGAATCTCGCCGGGGTGGCGAGGGAATGCAGCAGGCCGCTGGTTATCATAGGTCTTATTCTGGTAATCGATATTCAACTCATTCGCACAGTGGGAACCGACCATTTGCTTATGCCGCTCCAGCACGTCGTCCGTCAACCACGCCGGAAGCGGCTCGTTCTCAAACGGATTGCCGAAATCCATCGGCGCACGATAAGGCGTATGCGGGTCCCAATAATTGATGTATAAGAACCAATTATCCTTATTCGCATTGCGCTCGATCCAATCCAGCGCAACCGGCGTGACATGCTCAGCAGACTCGTTGCCATATCGGCCCGTATTCAAAATCTCATTGAAACCGGCGTAGAAATGGAAAGTTGAATGTCTTTGGGCAAACGGACTGATCAGCACGGTGTTCATATCTCCCGCTAACCCGAGGTAGGTCGGGAGCGAGCCTCCGCGCGAAAGCTTGCCCATCAGCTCGCGCTCCTTGCCCTCAAGCTTCATATCCCCAGCCGTTCCGCCATGACCGACCAGGCCGTTAATAATACCGAACTTTCCGCTCATGAGCGCCGTCCTTGAGGGAGCACAAGGCGCGTCGGATGTATAATAGTTCGTAAAACGGACGCCCTCCGCAGCGATTTTGTCAATATTAGGTGACGTATTGCGATGATACCCGTAGCAACCTAGGTGATCCGGGCTTGTTGAGTCCAAATCTAGAAACAATATTCGCATATGACCCATCCTTTCGGTTTCCAAGTGCAATAGAGTTCTTAGCCTTTTACAGAGCCGACCATCATGCCTTTATTAAAATATTTTTGTAAAAACGGATAGCAAATTAACAGAGGTAATGCTGTTGCAATAACGGCGGCCATTTTAACGGGAGGTCCGTATTCGAATCCGCCCACGTTTGTCAACATGCCGCTGTCGGAATCGAGCAGGAACTGCCTCAGGAACGTTTGGATCGGCCACTTATTCGCATCGTTTAAATACAATACGGCTTGAAAATAATCGTTCCAGCGGGCAACACCGTACATAAGGCCGATCGTCACCAGCGAGGGCATCGACAAAGGAAGAATAATCTTATAGAGCAGCCTCCACTCTCCGCATCCGTCAATTCGAGCCGCTTCTTCCAGTTCCACCGGAATGTTCGAGAAAAAGCTTCGCATGAGAATCAATAGAAAAGGAAAAATAGCTCCTGTCAGGAAGATCGCCCAATAGCTGTCGATCAAGTGCAGTTGACGCACAACCAGATAGGTGGGAATTAATCCGCCGTTAAAAATCATTGTAACGAGCACAAGCATATTCATTGTTTTACGTCCCCACAGCCAGCCTTTGGACAAGCCATATGCCATTAGTATCGTAAACACCAGGCTGATCGCCGTTCCGCAAATGGTGATGACGAAAGTATTCTGATAAGAACGCATGAAATTATCGTTTAACAGCAGGTATCCGTAGGAGTTTAACGTCCAGTCATGCGGGAAAATAAAAAATCCGCGTGTTAAAAACTCAGTCTTCGAGGAAAAGGAGCTAAATAAAATATAGGCAAACGGAAAAGCGATAAAGAGAAATATGACAATCATCAAGAGATAGATAACGCTGTCAAACAATTGGTTAGACTTTTTCATTTTAATAGACTCCCTCCTCTCCGAATTTCTTCGCCAAACGATTGAACGTCATGACAAGCACAAGTCCGACGACTGATTTAAACAAGCCTACCGCTGTCGAATAGCTGAATTCCCCCTGCTGTACCCCGTTGCGGTAGACAAAGGTGTCAAAGACATCGGAAACCGCTATATTCAGAGGATTTTGCAGCAACAAAATTTGCTCGAAGCCTACGTCCATGACGTGCCCAATCCGCAAAATAAATAGGACGACTGCAATATTCCTGAGACTAGGCAGCGTGATATGCCACATTTGCCGCCAGCGTCCTGCGCCGTCCACGTGCGCCGCTTCGTATAGGCCGGGGTCTACAGAGGCTAGCGCAGCAAGGAACAAGATACTGTTCCAACCCATTTCCTTCCAAACGTTTTGTGACAAGAATAACGCTCTGAAATACGAAGGATCCGTCAGAAGCTCGAATCGGGCAACGCCGTGCTGCGCCAAGAACATATTGATGCCGCCATCCTGAGTTGCGAACAGGAGCACCGTAATCCCGGCTACAACCACCCATGACACAAAGTGAGGAATATAGATCGTGGTTTGCACAATCTTCTTCACCCATGGCTTTCTGACTTCATTCAGCAGCAGGGCTACGACGATCGGAATTGGAAAAAATAAAAATAAATTAATTGCACTTAACAAAAAGGTATTGCGCATGATCATCCAGAAATCAGCATCCGTAAACAGTTCTTTGAAGTTTGCTAAACCAACCCAAGGGCTGTCGGCAAATCCCGTAATGGGATCATAGTCCTTAAAAGCCAGGACCAGACCTCCCATGGGGATGTAACGGAATACCAGAAAATAAAGCACTCCCGGAAGAATCATCAGATAGATCGGCCAACTCCGGTTCCCGAATAGCTGCTGCTTGATACCTTGCCTCTGAAGCGCCGTATTGCTCCCTTTTAATGTTCGCTCCATATTCATGTTGGTTGATCAACTCCAGATCTTATTGATGAAGCTGTTTATACTGCTCGTTGTATTCTTTAGTGATTTGATCCCCGCCATTTTTGAGATACTCCGCCGCGGCTTGCTCGACGGCTTCGACCGGAGATTGCCCCATAATAATTTTTATAATCGCTGACATCCACTTCTGCTCCGCCGTTGGGCCGAGCTTGGATTGTGCGTCGGAAACCACCTCCGCGCCAGCATTGGGCCAAGGATATTTCGCATTGTTATCAATCCATGTTTGAAGCTGCGCAACAACCGTTTGATCATCCCATTTATGCATTTGAATCAGCGGGTCGAATTTGCGGAAAAACCAAGTGGACAGCAGCTGCGGACGTTCTTTATCGTAAGCATCCAGTTTCACATATTTCCCGTTGTCCGATTTATAATGAATGCCTTCAATCCCATTCTTAATTAAATCGTAGCCCTCGTCCGATACCATGTAATCCAACAACATCAGAATGCGCTGCTGTTTCTCTTTATCAATGGCATTATTAATTACAATTTTGGCCATCGTCATTGGATTAGTTTGCGATCCTTGCTTGCCGTCAGGACCTTTAGGCGGGATAATTTGGGCGATCTCTGCAGTTGGCTGTGCCTTCTTCAAAGCCGGGAACGAAGTGGTCATCAGTTCGCCAGGCACATATTCCGCGATTCCGATTTTACCGGATGAGAACTTGTCCTTATGATCGGTCGCTTTATTGGTTGCGAAGTCTTTATCCAAGCTGCCGTCTTGATACATTTTGTTCAAATAGGTTACAAATTGCTTAAGCTCCTTGGTCTGTGTCCGGTAATTGACCAATTGTCCGTCTTTCAGAATCCATTCGTTTCCAAGGCCGAAAGCGGCCTGAATCGGCTCCAAACCACTAAACCGATTGTTTACAAAGCCAAACGATAACCCCGTCGTATCCTGTTTGCCATTGCCATCCGGGTCCTGCGTCGCGAACGCTTTGGCGACTTGGGCAAATTCATCCACCGTCGTTGGCATTTTCAAGCCAAGCTTATCAAGCCAATCTTTGCGAATAACCATGGAATCGCGTGTATCTTGGATATAGTATGGGAAACCGAAGTACTTATCCTTCGGATTATTCAGTTGCAGTGATTCCGGTGTTAGGTTCTTCGCAAGATTCGGAAAGCTGTTCAGGTAAGGCTTGATATCCATAAATACATTTTTGTCACGCCATTTAACAAATTCATTTTGCTGGATCCAGAACACGTCTGGAAAGCTGTTAGAAGCCGCCATCACGTTTTCTTTTTGAGCTACAGCATCAAGGGGAACCCATTGGATTTTCAAGTCGATATTCAGCTTCTCGTTTAGCTTCTGTATGACCGCATTGGTGTCTGACCATCCTCCGCCCGCCGCGCTGTACGCCATTAACTCGATCGATAACTTTTTGCTTATATCGTTACTTGCTGCTGCCGCCTCAGGCTTTGGCGTATCCGATGCCTTTCCGCATCCGACAAGACTTGCGATAAGTACAGATGACAGTGCAATTGTAGTTATTTTTCTCTTCATTTGTTTTCCCCTCTTTCTCATCTGGTGATCAAGATCACACCCTAACTATACGCTAAGGCCTGCTTTCATTTCGTTACTTAATCTTATTGTTTCTTGTCTTATCTTTTTACGCTAGCGACTTCTCCCAATAATCGGTGCCCACTGCAGTTGAGCTGGAGGCGTTCGATCAAGGACATACGCTCTCCTCCTGCGGCACCATTCGGCCGCCTCCGCATAAGCGGGGTTATTAATTACATTATGAACCTCGTTAGGGTCTTCTCGCAGATCATACAATTGCTCCGGGACCTGGTCCGGATCGTCGTATCTCAGATATCGAATATACTTCCACTCCGAGGATTGGATCATGTGCCACTCTCCGAAGCATTCGGAGAAGGCATAGTCTCGTATCTTTTCGCTTTCGCCGGTAAGGATAGGAAGGAGTGAGCGGCATGGTACCCGATCATGGAAGGCTGGCCAATCCTTGCTAAGCGCCTTCTGCGGATCGATGCCTGCAGCATCCAGTATCGTGGCGGTCAGATCAATCAACTCACAAGGCAGATCGTTAATGATCCCGTGCAAATAATCCGGGTGGCGAATCGCAGTGGGCACAACAGCGGATGCACGGTAGGGAGACTGCTTTTGAGCGCGCCCATGATCCCCCATCATTTCGCCGTGATCGGCTGTGAACAGGATGACCGTCTCGTCCAAAATGCCCTGTTCTTCAAGCTTGGCCAATATGCGCCCCACCTGCTCATCGATAATCGTAATCATTGCTTTGTAGGAGCGACGAAGCTTGAAGAGACGCTGCTTAGTTTCTTCCGTAAGCGAACCTTCCGGGCCCGGCAGGAAATCGTCTATTTCCTCATAAGCTACCTTGTCCAGATACGATTGAGGAGCATCGTACGGCGGATGCGGACCGACAAATGAACCGAAGAGGAAGAAGGGCTGATCTTTCGGACGATCCTCAATTGCCTTGATAATATGGTCGCCGATGACGATGTCCATGTAGTTCTCCTCGCCGAATGGGAACGGCTCTCCCGTAAAATTCTGCGTCTCGGCCAGATTGGTATTCATGCCGCTGCGGGTATTAAATTCCCGGTATTTCTCAAGCAAGCCCTGACGGTCTAGATGCTCTGCATAATCACAATAATTGCGGCTCACGAGTTGCTTCCCGGAAGCCTCCCAAACTTCGTGGAATCCGAATTGCTTCATGTCCTCTTTGATGCTTGTCAGCGGATGTCCTTGGCCGATCGGGCATCCGAATTTCCATCCCTGCAGCCAGTGAAATTTGCCGATGCCGTAAGTCCGATAACCGTTCTCTTGCAGCGCCCGAGGATACGTCGGATGCTGCAGGGACAAATCGCCCGACATCGCGGTCATTCCGATTTGGTGCGTGTACTTGCCTGTTAAGAGCGCCGCCCGAGCCGGTGTGCAGACCGGATTCACAGAGACGCAATTCGTAAAACCGACGCTTTCCGCTATTCTGTCTATGTTTGGAGTATCCAATTTGCCGTAACCGTGATAGCTCGCGTGATCGAGCCGATGCTGGTCCGTCATAAGCAAAACGATATTCTTTTTCCTGTGAGACATGTCCAACCCTCCAGCGGTGTTAAAGTCATTACGAACAACACTATACACTAGGCAAATACGTTTGGATTTAGCGGATTTTTTTATTTCTTAACCAATCTTATTGCTCCCATAGCATAGAGAAGAGGGGTCTGTTCTCGTAACAGCCCCCTCTTAATGGTTTATATTTTCATAAATGCTAAATCAGTGAAACTTTCCGATTCAAATGCGGCAAACAACTGGTCAGCTTTCTCCTGCGAAAATCCCAAGCCTGGAAGAAACATCAGAATCGTGCGTATCGGCATTCCCAGGAATAAAGGATACATGGGACTATCGGATTCTATTCTCATTTCACTCAAAACATGTCTGACCTTATCGGAGTGCCTGTCGTCCTTCAACCACGCTTGCAGCGAATGCTCCATTGTCAATGGTTCACGTACGTCTTCAGCAGCTTGAAAATGAACGAGCTGTGCCAAACGGATGTCGCGCGACGATGCGCCTACTAGAATTTCAAATTCTCCCGATTCAACGGCGAATCTTCCCAAATGGTTGACGAAATGGGAGAAGTCCCGCTCTCTCAGCTCGAGTTCCACCGTTCTTGTCTCCCCGGGCGCCAGCTCCAGCTTGGCAAAGCCCTTTAGCTCTTTATCAGCCTTAGGCACGGATGAAACAAGGTCCCGCACATAGACCTGTACAACCTCTTTGCCTGCGCGGCTCCCAGTATTCGTCACGTCGACTCTCACCTTCAGCGTATCTCCGCTTCCCAAACGATTTGCAGACAGTTGTAAGTTCGTATATACAAATTCTGTATAGGAAAGTCCATAACCAAAAGGATATTTAACCTCAAGCTTCTTTGTGTCGTAATAGCGATAACCGACGAATATCCCTTCCGCATAGACGGCCTGCTTCACATTGCCTGGAAAAGAGAGGTACGACGGATTGTGCTCAACAGCCATCGGGAAGGTTTCCGACAACTTGCCCGAGGGGTTAACCTCACCGAAAAGGATGTTAGCAATTGCGGCTCCGCCCGCTTGACCAGGCAGCCATGCCTGCAGCACGGCTTTGCACATCGTGTCATACGCACCGATATCCGTTGCGGACCCGCTGTTTACTACGACGACGACGTTAGCGTTTACTTTTGAAACAGCCTCAATTAATCTCGTATGACTGCTTGGAATATTAAGGTCGGTTCGATCATAACCTTCACTCTCAATCCTTTCTGTAGTCCCTGCGAAAATAATTACAGCATCCTGTCCCGCGGCAATTCGGCAGGCTTCATCAATTGACGCCTCGCTTTCTGTCTCATCCATGCCCGCTGCATAAGAAGCTTGCGCAAACCTGGAAATTTCCTCAAATGGAATATCCAAGCGAGCAGGGTTCATATGCGAGCTTCCGCCTCCTTGGAACCGCGGCTCTTTGGCGAATGGTCCCAGCACCGCTACTCTGGATTGCTTAGAGAGTGGAAGTAGTCCCTCGTCGTTCTTCAGAAGAACAACCGCTTCTTCCGCAACCCTGCGCGCCACTGCATGATGACCATCGACATCGAGGACAGGCACATTTCTCTTCTGTGTATGTACCTTCTCCACAACGTTCAGGATACGTAGAACATGCTCATTTATCTCCTGCTCCGTAATCCTTCCCTGACGATATGCTTCCAATACCTCGGCATCACGTGTGCCCGGGCCGGGCATCTCCAAATCAAGTCCGCCTCGAACGGATGCCGCCTTATCAACGACGGCTCCCCAGTCGGACATAACGAGGCCGTCGAATTTCCATTCTTCCTTCAGGACTCCGTTTAATAACTGGCCGTTATTTGCCATATGCGTGCCGTTCACGCGGTTATAAGCACACATTACTGTCCAAGGAGCGGCATCCTTCACCACCATTTCGAACGGCAGCATGTACACCTCTCTGAGTGCTCGCTCTTCTACTTCTGAACTCACTACCATACGGTTCGATTCCTGTTCGTTCGCAACGAAATGCTTAATCGAGGTGCCGACTCCACCTTGCTGAACACCGATGACGAAAGCTGTTCCCATCTTGCCCGTCAAGTAAGGATCCTCAGAGAAATACTCGAAGTTGCGCCCGCCTAGCGGAGAACGCTTTCCGTTGAGGCCGGGTCCCAACAAAATGCCGACATCGTAATGTTGGCATTCCTCTGCCATAACCGCCCCTGCCTCTTGAATTAACGCCTCGTTCCATGTAGCTGCCATTGCAGCTTCAATCGGAAACGCTGTAGCCGGCTTTGTATGCGATAGCATATCGCCCATATCCGTGCCTGTCGACAGCCGAAGTCCATGGGGACCATCTGTAAGCGTAATGGATGGAAGCTGAAGTCTTTCGATTTCCCTCGTCGTCCAAAAGGATGACCCTGCCAATAAACTAATTTTCTCCTCTATCGTCAGTTGACGAATTAAATCTTCCGTTGGAATAGGAAACGCCCTCCCTCAGTTTTGGGGTATGTCACATCCCCTACTATACAATTCGAGGGAAACTTTATCCTTACTCTATTTTTTTATTTGTTGACCTATCTTTCACTTGCGTTTTCGATGGACAATAAGGGGATCCGTACCGAAGTTACAGTCCCCCGTCCCGGAAACGAATGAATAGCAATGCCATAGCCTGCTCCATACTTCAATCGAATGCGATTATGAACATTGGGTAATCCAAGCGACTCGCGGCCGTGAATCGTGTCATCAGCCAGACTGACTTGAAATTCCTGATGGTAACTTCTTTGCTTCGCTTCATCAATGCCAGGACCATTATCGGCTATTTCAATAATAAGATCTTGTCCCTCAGCGAACGCTGTTACAATAATCGCGCCGCCTCCGCCACGAGCTTCGACACCATACTTCACCGCATTCTCGACAATGGGCTGCAAGGTCAGCTTCAGAATTCTACAGTTCAGGTATTTCTCATGAATTACCACTTTACTATCGAACCTTCTAGGAAATCGGACATGAATGATGTCTAAATATTTTCTGAGAATGGACAGTTCGTCGCTAAGTGTTACTTCCATATTTGAAAAACTGGCCGCATACCGATATATATCCGCAAGGTTTTGCGAAATGGTCCCGATTAACGGGCTATCCTCAATTGAAGCAATACCGCTGATGATCCCTAATGTATTGTAAAGCAAATGCGGATTAATCTGATTTTGAAGTGCTTGAATGGTCGCCTCCTGTTGGTGAAGCTGTAGTTTCACTTCTTTCACTTCCAGCTCAGCTACCATCTGGATGTTCTCATTCAGTTGATCAACCATTTTATTGAAACTATGACTGAGACTTTGGAATTCATTAATATCGGATATTTGATCTACCCGAATAGACAAGTCACCTCGTGATACGCGCTCCATCGCCGACTTCATTTTTTTGACCGGCTCGATGAATTTACGGAGCACTAATGGAATGATTCCAACCAAGCAGATAATGATGATGATCACTGTGATTATGGAAGAGTTGATAGCTGAATTCAAACCGCTTGCAATTTCTTGATACGGAACGATTGCGACGATATACCAGCCAGTTTGTTCAGACTTTATTACATCCACAAGCGACTTGCGGCCGTTCCACCATTGAACGCTCGAACGTCCCGTATCCCTCAAATCCAGCACAGCCAAATCCGTCTCCTGAAGCGGCTGACCTAGCCAGCTTTCTTGCGGGTAATAAACCACTTCACCTTTGTCAGACAACATAAAGAAGAAACCGTTAGAACCTAAATTGGATTTCATGAAGGTGGATTTAACTTCAGCTAAAGAAAACTCGATGACCAGATTGCCGATTAACTTCACATCCTGCGTACTGTACACGGGAATTAACATACTCATCACAGGCTGGCCATTATCCGTACGATAGGTTGGCATCGTTGCCGATTTGCCTGTGGGAGTCTGCTGAAACCAAGGTTCATGCGAATAATCGTTATTTTTGAGCGGATTCAAAGCAAAAACGCGTTTATCCGACGATACAAGGTAAAGGTTAACAATTTCACGGAAATTGAACGAGATATACATTTCTAAGGCTCTATGCAAATCATTAACATCCTGGGAGGTGAGCGGACGTTCCCCCTCCAACCAGTCCTGAGTCAACGAATTCGTGATCATCGTGCCAGTAGATTGAGCCATTTGTTTCAAATAGAATTCAAGATGATAACTGAGTCGTTCTGAAGCTTCACCTGTTATCGTTTTAAAATCATGCTTAACAGCTTTATTGTAGAAATAAAATGAGAAGCTGGCCATCAAAACAACGACAAGAATGGAAAGGCCAAAGAAAAGCGTGAACATTCTTGCCGTGATCGAGGAGTTTTGGATGAACTTTAATCCCCGCCTCATAATCCCAAGCTCCTCTTATATTCGTTTGGAGAGTGTCCGGTTACCGATTTGAACAACCGGTTGAAATATGGCAGAGTGGAAAATCCCACCATATCAGCCACTTCATAAATTTTCAAGTCCGTCTCTAACAACAGTTGCTTCGCTTTATCAATTCGAACTTGATTGACATAATTAACGAACGAATCGTGATACTGCTGTTTAAAAATCACACAAAACCTCGACACACTGAGATCCGCAATCTCTGCGATCTGAGAGAGCGTAATATCGTTCATATAGTTTTTTTGCACATATTCTTGAACCTTTTTGATAATCAGTTGCTTATTGGAATCTGGCGACTTTTCGACATTTCTGAACCAGTTTTCCAATAGACCATAAAAATATTTCAGAACTGACTCTTTATCCTGCACATGAATCGTGAAAACTTCAACTTCCCGCAACTCACCTTTCGAGCGCATTTGGTCTGTCATTTTATCTGAGAGGATGCGGAGCATCCCGGTTTTCTCCGTTGGAAGAGCCGTTTTAATATTTAAAATGGATTTGATTAGTTCGGATAGTTCTCTCCAAGCACTCGCTTGTTCCATGGTATCTAACTTATGTGAAAACTCATGAACCGAGAGAAAATAATCACGGAACCTATGTGTTCGTTCCATGTGGCGTACGGATTGCTCCAGCGCGTCTTTGATTTTGTCCTCGGAGAGGGGCTTTAGTAAATATTCGGATATACCGAATCGTATGGCCTGCTGAGCATAAGAAAAATTATCATAACCACTAATAATAATTGGTGAAATCGAGAGATTATATTCATAGATTCTTTTTAGTAAAGCAAGTCCATCCATTTGAGGCATCATAATATCCGTAATCAAAATATCCGGCCATTGCTCATTGATTAGCTTCCAGGCCTCTTCCCCATCCTGTGCTGCCCCAATTACTTTGAAACCCTGTGTTTTGTCCACAAGTTCAATAACTTGATTCCGTATCCAAAATTCATCTTCAGCAACAAGCACTTGATACATAGAAGCACCCCTCTTAGAAGAAAACAAATCTGAAATCGCTTTCAATTGTTGATACACAGCTAACTTTATTTTGCACAATTATTAGAATTCTAAGTATACCTTGTTTGTTCTAAATACGCATTATCCTGCTTTATTGTTTATTGACTTATTTTTTTGTTATATTGAATCCATCAGAGTACATCCATTGTAATGAGATTCACGAAATCCAAAAACCGGAACCCCATCGGAGTCCCGGTCCTCTCTACCCAACCTCATTCAACTTCCCATCCCTGAAATACACAACCCGCTTCGCCTGCTGCGCAATCGCCAGGTCGTGCGTAATCAACACAACCGTCCTGCCCTGCTCATTCAATCTCTGGAAAATCCCCAGAATCTCCGTCCCGGTCTTGGAGTCCAACGCCCCCGTCGGCTCATCCGCCAGAATTATCGCCGGATCCCCGGCCAACGTCCGGGCAATCGCCACCCGCTGCTGCTGCCCGCCGGACAGCTCGGACGGCAGATGCCGCCTGCGGTCCACCAAATCAACGGCTTCCAGCGCCTGCATCACAAGCGGCTCCCGCTCCTTCCTGCTCATCCCCCGGTAAATGAGCGGCAGCTCCACATTCTTATACGCGTTCAGCCGTGGCAGCAAATTAAAGCTCTGGAAGACGAAGCCGATCTTTCGGTTCCTTATTTCAGCCAGCTGAGAATCCTTCAGCCGATTAATCGCCTTCCCATCCAAAACATAGTCCCCACGATCCGCAACATCCAAGCACCCCAAAATGTTCATCAACGTCGACTTCCCCGACCCTGACGGCCCCATAATAGCCACGAACTCACCGTGGTCAATCTCTAACGAAACATCGTCGAGCGCTCGAATCATTTCTCCGCCCATCGCATAATTCTTGCTCACATGCTCCAACTGGATTAAAGTCATACGCTTCGCCTCCATTATCTGAAACCAAATAAATGAAGTATGCGACTCATCCGACACGCCAGACCAACCCTACCGCTTCGCCTTATAAAACTCATGATACAGCTTCATGAGCGCCCGCTTCTCAATCCGTGAAACATAAGAGCGGCTAATCCCCAGCTCCTTCGCAATTTCCCGCTGCGTCCGTTCTTCCCCTCCGAGCTCTAATCCGAACCGCCCGACAACAACCTCCTTCTCGCGTTCATCCAATATATCCAAATTCCGATAAATCTTACTTTTCTCTATCTTGAGCTGAACCTTATCCACGACATCGTCCGCTTCCGTACCAAGGATGTCGATGAGCGTAATTTCATTCCCCTCTTTGTCCGTTCCGATGGGATCATGCAAGGATACGTCCTTGCGCGTTTTCTTCAGCGAGCGCAGATGCATCAAGATCTCGTTCTCGATACAGCGCGCCGCAAAAGTCGCCAGCTTCGTCCCCTTGTTCGGTGAAAACGACTCGATCGCTTTGATTAGACCGATCGTGCCGATCGAGATCAGATCCTCGAGATCTTCACCTGTATTATCGAATTTTTTTACTATATGGGCAACTAACCGTAAATTGTGTTCAATCAGCTTATTCCTTGAATGATCGTTGCCTTCTGCCATCAGTCTAAGATGCTTTTCTTCCTCTTCTTCCGTTAAAGGTTGTGGAAACGCGTTATTTTTGACATAGGATACAAGTAACGTTAACTGCTTAATCAACACAGCAATTGCACTGAAAATCCCAGGCACTCCAGCCACCCCCTTCAATGTTTGCGGATCTTAGCTGCTTCGGAAGCCTCCGCTTTCAAGACTAGTATTAGTCTATGTGGGTTTGTGCCTAGAAGTGCCTGTACGGAAGAAGTTGCTTGAATTTCGTCAGCGAAACGAAGGGGAGCCGAAAGCCTCGGGTCAGCAAAAAACCTCCCTAAGGAGGTTTTAACCGTTCCATATTTGATCCGGCCGCTGTTAGCACTAGCCTTTACTTCTTCTGCCGTATACAAAATATAAAGTGAGGGTAGACATAACCATCAAAACGACAGAATAGACCAGGGTCAGCGCTTTGGTATCCGCTACCGCATCTGCGTCCGTGCTATTTTTGATAACGATCCCCAACGGCTGGTATAGAGGGTGATACAGGAATACGGTCAGGTCATAATCCGCTAAGATCCCGTTGAAATTCAAAGCTAGAACAGCCAGCGTAGAGGGAAGAATGATAGGCAGAAGTACCCTTCTGAACGTATAAAAGGATTTGGCCCCCAAATTTTTGGCTGCATCCTCAAGACTGCTGTCAATACTGAAGAAGGACGCCTTCACCATACGAAGGGTAAATGGTATGTGGACGATCACATAGGCAATGAGCAATAACCATGCGGATCCGACCAACACGTAATTGCCAATAATAAGCCTCGGTGTACCAAAGGTAACAATCAGGCCTATTGCAATTAAGGTTGAAGGCAGCATCCACGGGATCAGAAGGGAATATTCCAGCATACTGCTCCAGGCATTCTTATATTTATGCAATATCCGGGAAGCCATTAAAGCCAAGGCCACGACGGCGACTGACGCTGCAGCTGCATAGCAGACACTTACCAAATAAGGTTTAAAAGCCGAAAGACTTGAAAACACATGGATGTAATTGTCCAAGGTCAAACTGCTGAAGGTAATCGTTGCTTTTGCAATACTTTGGGCATCTGTGAAGGAAAAAGCAATAATAAGAATGACCGGGATGATATAGATCAGAAAGAGCAAATAGGCTGCGGCATGGGTAAGCACATTCGCAAGCTGATGATTAATTTTTTGTTTAACCATCTCGGATTTAACTTTGGATACCGACATGAAATTTCCTTTTCGTTCAAATCGGATCATGATTGAAAGCAGTACCATTGTTGCCAAACCGAGAACGAGTGCGAGCAGTGCAGCTAAATCTTTGGAATACGTGCTGTTCGCGAAGGCAAGAATCATAGGCGTAATGGTTTGAAACTCCGTCCCCCCCAGAATCAGAGGCGCCGACGTTGCCGCCAAACCTGTAAGAAAGAGGAGGATCGTCAACGCATAAATGGTTGGTTTTAGCACGGGAAGAACGACGCGTCTCAGAATATAAAAGGGTGACGCCCCCATGTTTTTCGCTGCTTCGATCGTTTGGAAATCCACTTTGCGCATAGCATTGCTTAGAAAAAGGACATGGTTGGACGTACAGGCGAACGTCATAACGAAGAGGACCGCCCAATAGCCGTGAAACCAATTCGTATCAAAGGAAGGAAATACAAAGGACAAAACTTTCGTCATAAGTCCCGTTTCACCGTAAATCAATTTGTAACCGGATACCAACACAACGCCGCTGTAGATAAGAGTTGTAAAATAACCAAGCCTTAATATTTTTGCGCCTTTGATATCAAAGTATTCGACCACCAGAACCAAAAAGATCCCGACAAGGTTTACCGTGAAAATAAGCGAAACCGCCAAAATAAAGCTGTTGTACAAGCTTTTCATGGCACGGGCGGAGGATAACAGCTTTTGAACGGGTTCAAATGAAAAGCTTCCCTTACCAAAAAAGATTTCGTAATAAACATTAAGATTCGGATAAATCAGAAAGGCGATGACAAACCATGCTATCAAAGCATAGAAAATCAATGTTGACAAAGCCACGGACGGCCGTGCTTTTTTAGTATTCTGAACGTTCAACAAGGTTACCCCCTAGTACTGCAAAATATCGCTGGCGTGCATAAAGATGTCAATCTCATCTCCTGTTTGGTATTGATCATGCCCTTTTTCGGTTTCGACGGTCTTCAGGACCCCGCCGCCTGCAATCTCGACCGAATACTTCGTATATATGCCATAAAATTCCTGATCCACAATTTTCCCTTTTAATTGAACGGCATTTTTATCGGGAGCTATTGGTGTTAGGCTTATTTTCTCGTTTCGGATATAAGATTTCTTATCAGGGTCAATTAAATCCTTTAAAGGTGAGTTATGAATAATCGCTGGTTGAATCCGATTAATATCGCCGATAAAGTTACATACAAATTCCGTCTTAGATTCATTGTAGATTTCTCGCGGTGTGCCTACTTGTTCAACAATTCCCTTGTTAAATACTGCGATTCGATCCGATAAAGTCAAGGCTTCTTCCTGGTCATGCGTTACATACACAGTTGTGATTCCGAACTTCTTCTGAAGATCCTTTAACTCATTACGCAGCTGCACTCTCAGCTTGGCGTCCAGATTGGACAAAGGCTCATCCAATGCGAGAATGCTTGGCTTGAGCACAAGAGCTCTGGCGATAGCGACACGCTGCTGCTGACCACCCGATAACTCGGACACTTTTTTGACAAGCTGTTCCTCGCTTAAATCGACTTTTCTGGCAATCTCTCTAACTTGCTTATCTACTTCGGCTTTAGAGAATTTCTTCACCCGCATGCCAAAAGCAATGTTTTCGTATACGTTTAATGTGGGAAACAGAGCATAGCTTTGAAAGACCATGCTGATTTCTCGCTTTTCTATCGGCACTTGGGTAATATCCCGGTCATTCAACAGGATCTGTCCGCTCGCAGGATTGATAAAACCGACCAAACTCCGGAGAATCGTCGTTTTCCCGCATCCCGATGGCCCGAGAAACGTAAAAAATTCTCCTTCTCTGATGTTGAGATTGAGGTTCTTGATGGCATGGAAATCACCGAAATGAATTTGAACATCTTGGAATGTAATCATCTTTACCCTCTGTAAAAAGTATTTTTTTAATAACAGGCTGCATCCATGGCAAAATCCCATCATGCAGCCTGCATCATTCATAACCTTATTTCATAATTTCCAATTGAATTTTTTCTACCCATTTCCCGAGATTTCCTGCAACAAAAACCCAATCAAAAGCTATAGGCTTAATCGAAGCATAAAGGTCCTGTACATCTTTGTTTGCTTTTGCAGCAGCTTTCGTATTCGCAGGCATCGCATTGAACTGTGCGGCAAATTGTCCTTGCACGTCCGCGGAACCGATCCAGTCGATAAACCTTTTCGCCGTTTCCATCTTCTTGGTCCCATTCGCAATGGCCGCATGTTCTACAATCATAGGTACTCCGGCACTCGGACTTACAGTTCCCGCTTTAACCCCATATTGTTTCTCTTTTGCCTGCAGAGTGCCCGAAACGACAGCCCCGATCGGAGTTTTCCCGTTGACCATATTCTGATAGAAGTCTTCCCCTTTAACCGCCGGGACGCCGTTGTCATACAGCTTCTTGATTTCATCCCAGCCTTGTTTGGAAATTCCGTACTGGCCATTGTCGTCTTTGTATTTGGTCAAAATGCTCGCCACGATGAGCTGCGGCGTAATTTGATCCAGCTGAGTCGGAGTCTCATATTTCCCCTTGAACTGCGGATTGCTATACACATCAGACCAATCCTTCGGTGCTGTATCCGGCGTATAAGACTTTGGATTATAGCCAATCAGAATCGCTTGCTTGACCAAACCGTGGTAATATCCTTCTGTGTCGTTCAAGCCCGCTTCAATTTCCCCCGCCCATGCCGGGGTATATTTGGCAAGCACTTTTTCTTTCTTTAAATTTTCATACAGCATGTTGTTCAAGCCATAAATGACGTCCGCAACCGGATTGTTTTTCTCGGCTATTAAGCGATTCGTTAAGTTGGCTCCGCCAGCCCCGACAATATCGATTTCAAAACCGGCTTCTTTCGCCTTTTGGATTAACCAGTCGCCTCTGCCATCTGAATTCGCATTGGTGTATACGATCAATTTTTCATTCTTGACCGGTTCTTTCGCAGCCGGCGCAGATGCAGAGGGTGTACTGGCCGGTGCGGCAGTCCCTGCCGTGTTACCGTTCGTATTGCCTCCACCGCAAGCCGTTACCGCTAAACACAGGATGGATATCAAAGATACGCCTACCATTTTTCTTATCATTTACATGACGCTCCTTTAGGTATAGGGTGGGTTATTTGTTAAAGAGACATGATAAACATTCGCAACTGTATTTCTAAATATTAAGGATCAATCCGTCATAGGCCACCACGACCCCGGCGGGTTTGAAAATTTCGTCAAATTCATCGTGAAGCAGTTTGGAATTATGGCTGAAGTGCGTGACGACGATCTGCCCTTCCTCTTTCAATATATGCTCTTTCCGGAACTCACGCTGAGCCTCCAGCACCGTCTCAATACACATATGATTGCGGTCGCGGGAATTCCCCGTGTATCCGTGCGTGCAGTCGAGTATGGCGCAATCCAGATTTTTCCCCTTCAACCATGCCCATGTAGCTTCTGGAAACCAGCCCGAATCATGACCGTACAGCAGCTTTTTGCCTTCCTTTTCGACCACGTACAACAAACAGGTTTCCATCCGGTCATGATCCGCAAGGAGCGGTGTGACAAGTGCATCACCTACCTGTATCGTCTCGAATGGGCGCAGCAGATGAAATGCAAACCTTTCTCCTTCAAAGCGGCCGATGGCGACACGCGTGTGGTACATCACGGCATCATTCCCATAGATATGCAGAGGATTCTGAAGCTCGTGAGCAATTCCCGCTCTCCGGCATTCCAAATCATAAGCATTGAAATGATCAGAATGCGTATGAGTGACAAGCAGGTGCTCGATAGCGCCCAAATCAATGTTGTCTCGAAGCGCCTGCATATAAGAATCTGGCGAATAATCGAATTTGATGACATCGTCAATGATGGCGGATGTTCGTGTGCGTATGTTTTTTCCCCCGAGCTTCCGTGCCTTGAGGCAATACTCACACCGGCAAAATGCATTCGGAAAGCCCTCTGCTGCTGCGGTTCCAAGAAAATGAATTTTCATATAAACTCCTTCTGTCAATCCTAAAGAACGGATTTCCTCTCTACGATCTTCGTTTGAATTTTAATGGTAATCTGTTTCTCCTGCGAATGATGGATGCGCTTCATAAGAAGATTAAGAGCCGATTGGGCAAGCTGCCCGGTATCCTGTCTGACCGTTGTAAGCGGAATCGGTGTTAACGCTGATAAATGGATATCGGAGAACCCAACAATTGAAAGCTTATCGGGGACAGAGATCCCCATACTCAAAGCTGTATATAAGGTTGAAATGGCCACATGATCATCCCCGCACATGAGGGCCGTCATCTGCGGATTCTCCTGAATAAACCGTTCCTGTTCGGGGTCGCTCTCGTTAATACGGCTCGGATTGCACGGCACACTTTTGAAAAGAATAGATTGGTTCTTGACTGGAATCGCATGATCGAGCAGCGCCTGAATATAACCTTGGTACCTCTCCTCCCTGCTGGTGATATTATCTATCGAGTTCGAGGTGTATCCGATTTCACGGTGCCCTTTCTCGATCAAATATTGGGTCATCTGGTAAGAGCCTTGATAATGATCGTGATACACGCAATCAATCTGAACCTCACGAAAAATACGATCGATAATCACAATCGGAAACTGCTGTAATTTCAATCTCAGCACCTGATCACTGCAGGTCTTGCGCCCCTGAGGAAATAAAATGATGCCGTCGATCCCCCCTTCAACAAGCCTCTGCAGGCAGCGATCCTCATCATCTTTATCCTTGCTTATTTTCAAAATAAGATCACAATCGTGCTTTCGCACTTCGTTCTCCGCTGCCGCAATAATTTTTGAAGTGTAATCAGATAGATGGGGCACTATGAGCGCTACCTGATTACTCTTCTCCGCTTTTATTGGAAGCGCTTTATTAATTGGCGGAAGCACGCCGTTGTTAGGCTCTCCATCCCTTTGTTCGGAAAGGAAGGTCCCCCTTCTCGGCAAACGGTACACCAGCCCCTGCTCGACCAACCGTTCCAGCGCCAGCTTACTCGTCATCCGGCTAACACCGAACAGCTTCGCAAGTTCTCCTTCCGAAGGGACTGGATCATGCGGTTGAAGCCTGCGGCTCTGGATAATGCCTATAGCCTTATCGGCTATTTGCAGGTACAGTAGACTCGATTTCTTTGACGCCTGTGCATTTTTCATTACTGGTTATCCCTCGTTCTAATCAAAATCATGACGGCAGCATTGGCGGCTAGTTCATCATTCCCTTGTGTGATTCGTATTGCCATCTTGCTATGAGAACACTTAGTTCAGTGATCTATATTGAGCTTAATTCATGTCACTGACATATTCAATGACATATCTCGTTAAGTTTTTGTAAAACAAGCATTTTACCTGAAGAGTTCAAGATGCATGAACAATATGTATATCAATGCTTGCGTTTTAGAATATCGATCAAAAAAGGCTGATGTCAACTGCTGCTGAATATGTTTGCAAAGCATTAATTATGCTGCAGCTTTGCTCTTTCGTATGCAGCATGGAAACAGGGACCAGCACCTTTTGGTGGTAGTCCCTGTTCGTGGTTGGGGCTTTTTCGGCGGCTGGACTTGCTGGAATTCCGGATCGCCGTGCAAGCAACCAACCGATAAATGGAAAAACTCCTGTTATTCCGCTAACAAAATAGCTCGCTCTATTGGATAACTGGAACATCTCCCGTTAAATCTGCGATAAATGACCGAATGGCGGCCATTTCACTGCGATTAGCGGGAGATTTTCCAGTTATGACGCCGGTTGAAGCTAGATATCGCGAAATTAACAGGAGAAATTCCAGTTACGCTCCCGCTTAGCTAGTTCGTCCTCCCCCCATACGCAATGTGATACTACATCTTGTTGGCGAGGAAATTGGCTGCTTCGTTTCAACTGTTGCTTCACGCTATCCAATCTGCAGTCCAAGCAAAAACACCGATAATCGAATGGATTATCGGCGCTTAAGCCACATGAACTATTCTTATTTTATTTAAAGCTTATTAAAAATCCTGTACATAATAGCGGCAGTCTCGGCACGGGTGGCATTCGCGCGCGGATGGAGCAGGCTTCCGTCCCCGCTCACGATTCCTTCCCTCACCATGGCCGCGATATCTTCTACTGCATACGAAGCTATATCCGTTTTATCGCTGAAACTCTGAATATCATCCGCTTTGCCTTGACTCGTCAAAATGCCTGCGAGCGTCAGTGCTCTTGCGCTGAGAACCATCAAATCTTGACGGGAGATATTTTCCTTGGGATTGAAGGTATTCGTACCGGTTCCATTCGCGATCCCGAGCTTTTTCGCAATACCCACTGCTTCATAATAATAGTCGGATGGACTGACATCGCTGAAATTGTCGCTGAAATCCGCCGTTAACCCCAACGTTTTGATCAGGAGAAGCACGAAGTCCGCTCTTGTAATTTTCTCTGCCGGACGGAACTCAGACTCCGTGATCCCATTAATGATTCCCTTGGAGGCTAACACTTCGATTGGCGCTTGTGCCCAAGGGTAAATACCTGCATCGTCGAAGGTCTTCATTCCATAGGAGACAGCATATGTACTGAAATGGGACGTACGGAAGGTTACCGTTCCTGTTGCCGGATCGTATTTGGCATTCGGAACCTTGACCGCTTTCCCTGCTCCGTCTATATACCAAACTACCAAATGTTCAGGATTCTCTTCAGGCCGAGGGGTATACTTGACGGATACCTGGACGGGTGCATCCTTGTTTTCCCAGCTCATAACCTTGCCGTCAGCTAGCAAATTCAATTCTACGATTGGCCTGTCACCAATGGCTTCTCTCATTTCCGGATCAACAATCGTTGATAGGTCAACTGCTTTAATCGAAACGGAAATGGTGGTACTACCCGTTCCTGCTGATTTTACCATATTGCCCGGCAACTTGATGTCTCCCACAGGTGTATGAATGGCAATGATTTGTTTGCTTCCACCTTGAACCAACACGCTTGCGGGCAGTGACAGTTCGTAAGCCTCGGCGTCGTTAATGGGTTCCAGATGGATGATGACTGTTTTGACGCCTTTCTTATCGGCAGCTGCCTGGGCGAATGCATGGTTGACAGCTTCTTGTGCGACTTCTGCTTTGGCTGCAGCTGTTGAGCTATCCAGCTTGGACGGCACGGTTATCGTCGAACTGTTGACCGTTGATGTCGAGCCATTATTTGACGTTGTACCGCCGCTGTTCGTATTGTTATGCCCGCTCCCGTTATTGCTGTTATTGCCGTTGTTGTTATTGTTATTGCCGCCGCCTGCACTGCCATCGCCGACCTTGACAGCCAAACTCACCGTTTGGCTGCTTCCATTCACTTTACCGATCAGCGTATACTGACCGTCTCTGTCCGTTGTCGGTACGTTCATCCACTGAACACCGATCTCGCGATTGGCTCCATCATCGAAGACGGCAACGACGGAGCTTGGCAATACGAGGACCGCGCCTTTGGCTGCTGTTATCGGATTCAACGACCGAAATCCGACGATGCTCTCTTCCTTTACGATACGGAAGTCCTGAAGCATCACCTTCTCATTGCTCGCGGAGCTAACAAATCCGCTGTATTCACCCTTCGGCAGCAAGGTGCTGAATGTGAATTCCCCATTTGCAAGAACCGCTTGGTCCGTGTAGACCACGGAGTTCGTCTGCTTTTGCATGACCAATATGGATACCGCATCATTTGACGTTACGGCATCAACAACTTTAAATTCCGCTTTATTATTCTCTAAAGTCTGACTAACGGTTAGCGATGTGTTGGCGAATACTTTCACAGGGCTTGCTTGGAGAATCATCGTTGAGAATAACAGCACGGCCAACAGCATTCGCAAGCAGCTTAAACGATTGGTTGTCATATCTTCGCCCCTAATTTAGATTCCATAACAAGCTCAAATGGGTTTCGAGCTCCGATTAATGAACCGACATTTCATTCGAAATTCTCATGCCCTCTGTCAAACTATTGACTACGAATGCTTTTAATTGGAGTCCCACCACGCCTATCGGAGTGCTGAACCCAGCTTTCACCGTCTTGGTTTGCCCGGCATGGAACTGTGACTTTACGTAGGAAGTGCCCAGCACATGATCGTTCGAGTCACAAAGCTGAATCGCAATGACAGCATCCTGAACCGCTATAGAATTCTTATTTATTGTAACTTCAGCGACCGCATTTAATCCTGGCGTAAGACCGGTCCGTGCATTCCCCCATAAATCAGTAACCTTGATATCCTGCACGACAAATGAATTCGTGAGCTGGATGTTGGAGAATTGGGCCGTATTGTAATAAATATTAGCGATCGACGGCTGAGAGGCATCTACGGCGAAACCGATATAGGCCTCTTTCCCCATAGCCACCTCCTTCCTTGCAAGCTCCTTCCACGCATGACCATCATTCGAGGTGTAGGCAATTATCGTATTCTCCACACGCTCAATTTTCAACCAGACGGGCATGACGTGGTCCGTTAATGCCGGCAAATAATCTTGCGGATAATCACTGCTATTGAGTGTTTGGGCTGTTTGGCCTTTGTTCATTCGGGTTGAAAAATAAGTCGCATAATACGTGTCATCTTTATCGCCATTTAAATTCTCGTCTCGGTCAGCCTTCACGATGGAAGTACTGATGATCGCCTCAGCGGCATCGGAATCCAGGCTTTCCCGTATCATGAGACCGGAAATCGCATTATTATCCAACAGGGCAATCGAATCCAGTCTCGCCGTCAGTGCGGCATTGCCGCTGATGGGCTGGTAAACGAAGTGGAAGCTATCCTTTGTACCGGTTATTTTACCCGAGCCCTTAACCGTCAAAGTACCGGAGGCATCCAAGCTTCCGCTTCCTTGTACAGGCGTACTGCCAATATCTGTGGAAATCCAAGGCTCCTGTACCTCTGGACCGTTCACATGCACCGGCATAGAGGTCGATTGGGTTGCATTCCCTAGATGATCGTACGCTCTGGCAGAGATATAATAAGTACCTGCAGCAGCTTGATCCAACGTATAACGATAAGGAGCTTCCGCGTCTTCTCCGATCTTCTCATCATTCTTATAAAATTCTACTTTCGTGATGCCATCCGCATCTGTCGCCTCCACATCAATTTCCATGGAGCTGCCTTCAGCATACCGGGCATTATAGGTTGGGGTTGTCACCTTGACTACCGGATTATCCTGAAGTGAATTCAAATCGGTCAAGCTGTTGAGATAGACCTCCAGATGGCTGTAGCCGGAAGCCGTGATGGCCTTGCCGTCCGATGCATCATTCTTATTCAAGCTATGCGCATCTTCCCAAGCATCGGGCATACCGTCATGATCCGTATCTGCCGGAACGGCCCCTGTTTTCAATTCCGGGTATCCGCCTACTTCATATTCCCGATTGATGATTCTTCCGGTGCCGCCGATGACATCCTGAATGACTCGGGCATCCACCGCATCCCGTTTGGGCAGGATGGCGCCGACCTGACGAATCACTTTCTCATAGGCAACTTGAGCATCTTCTACTTGCAGCAGCGTATACCCACTGTCAGTAAATGGCGTACTGGAGATTTGGGCGGTCGCACTCTGGTCTTGAATCCCTTTGCTGTTATCTGCGCTTGCCGTCGGATTGCCAACCATGAAATTACCTTTCACATGGAACTCCCCGTCGCTAGGGTTAACGATTCTCCCTTTCACCGAACTGAATGTCGAAGGACCCGGCTTATAATAGTTATTGATAACATTGGTGCTTAGGCCAGCTGTTCCCCCATACATGTTATTGAAGCCCCAGTTATAGATCACGTTGTTAGCTATCGTCACAATGCCCGGTGTAGTACCGTTACCTACCCTTGCCATCCGGCTCGTATGCGTGGAGAACAGATTGTGATGGAAGCTAGTCGCATTGCCTCCCCAGATGCCGCCATATCCATGCTTCCCTTTATAGTGGCCGGATAAAGTCAAGCTCTCACTGATCAAGCTCCATTGAATGGTCATATTGTTGTTTTCATAAAAAGATAGCGATTCGTCCGTGGACCAACCCGCGGATACGTGATCGACCATCACATAGTTGGAGCCTCTGCCCCCCAGAGAGTCCGGTTCACTCGCGATATTCGCAGCACCGGGTCTGAACCGCAAGTACCGAATGATGATGTTATAAGCATTGCTTACGTCTGTATTGTACCCGGCAATGCAGATTCCGTCTCCCGGTGCCGTTTGTCCCGCGACGGTGATATTTTTCCTGTTCGCGAAGCTCAAAGAACTTGCTAACTGAATGGTTCCCGATACACGGAACACAACCATTCGATTATCCGCGCTGATGGCATCTCTTAAGGAACCTGGACCGGAGTCATTCAGGTTCGTAACTTCGTAGACGTCGTAGCCGCGTCCGCCGCTGGTATACATGCCTCCGCCCTCAGAGCCGGGAAAAGACGGGATGGTTGAAGGTGCTGCCGCACCTTCAGCCTGAACCGCCCCTTCCATAGGCAGTGATGATAAACCTACTACAGCACACATCACAGCCAAAATAAGTTTCTTTTTCATGTGTAGGTATCCTCCCCATTTAGCCTTACTTCAGCTCGATTACATCGGATACAGGTTGCATATGGACGACATGATCCCAAATGAAAACTTTTAACGTATACCCGCTCACATCATCAGGAAGCTTCATACGTGCAGCGAATTGCTCAGCATCTCCATTGGCTACAGTCTCCGCCGTACTTATGAACTTAATCAGGTTGTTGTGCTCATCATAGAGACCGGTAAACATCACAGCGTCTTTCGTGGGAGCAATGAAATTATCAACCTGCCCCATAACAACAATATCCTTACCTGGCGCCAATTTTGTAACGACTTGTCCGTTGTCATCATAGAAGTTGATCGTCGTTGCTTTATACGTATAGGTAACCTGATAGTTCGTTGTCGTTACATAACCGTAGTCATCAGCCGCTTTGATTTCGATCTCATTCATGCCAGGCAGCAAAATCAAAGTGGCGTTAAATGGTTCATCCTTCTTTACGTGCAGACTTGTTTGTTCACCAGCCAGCTTAACGGGCACTCCATTATTCGTAATGGTTAATGTGCTCTGTTTGTTTACTTTGCCGCTGATAGGCAGCAAAGCGCTATACACTTGGCTTGCCGGTTCTGCGGAAGTCATCGTAATGACAGGGGGCACGGAAGCGGAAGCCGTGGGAACGACACTTACTATCGCGGACGGAATGCTCTCCCCGCTTGCATTGCTTGCGGTTACGACGAAGTAATGCGTCTGTTCGTTAGCCAGACCTTTAATTTCCGCTTGATAGGTGGAATCGGTAACTGTTTTGGCAATTGTAAAAGGCCCCTGCGGATTCGCGCTTTGTTTGACGGTATAAGACGTTGCTGTTGGCAGTGCATCCCATGTGATGAGCGCACTCGCATCATACGGCTTAGCGGCAACATTCTTCGGAGCGACCGGCTTCCCTTCATTCGAATCAAAAGCAACCGTTCCATCCGCCATCACAATTCGGACATCTTCAAATGTCGCTGTAATACGCTTGCTTGCATTCGCTGAAGTAGCCAGCAAGCCTACGTAAAGCTCCTTGGGATTACCATTGGCGTCCAAACCGAGGTTCGTAGCAGTAGCAGAGCTGATAATCAAGGAATCGGATGCAATGGGCTCCTTAGGGATGGGAGAGGAGCTGATAATCGATGTGATTTTATCTCCAACCTTGGTTAATTGCAGATAAGCCGTACCATTAAGCGGGAAGTTATTATTGGAGCCATTTGAAGAACCGTTGTACCGGAACATTTTTCTCCCGCCTACCGCTGTGCTGGCATATTGCTCTAATTGTGTAAAGTGATAACTGTTGGGATCAAGACTCTCCCTGATCGTCAATCCTGGATTGCCGTAAATCCCCGGTCCATAGCCGACGAATGCAGCTTTTGCACTGATCGTATAATCACCTTTGATCTTAACGGCTTTTAGATAAAACTGGTCGAGTCCGGTGGCGTTTTTATTAATACCCGTACCTGAACCGGTGAGCGTGAATACATTCGTATCATCGTCAAAACTCGAAGAACCTGCGAGCGCCGGACTGCCCACATCCGCACCCATGAAATCCTCCGGCTTGATTCTTGCATGGCTCCCCGGAGTTACGCTTACGATATTCGAAGCGGCACTTTCTCCATACTCGTTGCTTGCCGTCACAACGAAATTGTAGGTTGTTCCATAGGTTAAACCGGAATAGGTATAGGAAGTTATTGTCGCATCGTTGACCGTTTGGACCATTGGATAGACACCGCTGGATGTACCGCCTTTAATCTGATACGATGTTGCTCCCGGTACGGCGTTCCATGTAAGCTTTGCCGAAGCTCCCCCCGCTATTGCATCGATAGAAGGTGCGGATGGCGCAGTCCCTGAAACGCCGGGTGTTACGGTCACGACATTTGAATTTACGCTTCCGCCATAGCTATCGGATGCCGTTACGATAAACTGATAGGCCGTTCCGTTCATCAGACCGGAGTATGTATACGAAGTAACAGTCGGATTATCCACCGAGTAGACCATGTTATAAACCGTACTGTCCGCCGTCCTCCCTTTCACCGTGTAGTAAGTGGCGCCTGTGACGGTAGTCCATGTAAGGGTAGCATTTCCGTTTCCGGCATATGCCGTAATGACCGGTGCGGTCGCGCCGGGGGTATAATACTTCGGCAGCCAATCGCTGCCCAAATAATCAGTTACGTTAGTAACGGCGGTGTCAGCGGTAAGCACATATCCTCTTCTCGATGATGTATCCACCGGCTGACCGTTATAAGTCGTGTTATATTCATAGAAGCTTGCGTTCTCCGGCGTAGAGTTGCTCATCGACGTCCAGCCCTGCGGGGCAATTAAGGAGCTGTCTTGAAGTCTCGTATCCAGAAATTTCACTTTGGCCTCTTGTCCCCAAGGTCTTCCGAAATAACCGGGCGCCTGGATCTTGCCTTGTGTACCGGTTATCGTAGCTCCCTTGAACAAATAGCCGAAAAATTGCGGATTGCTTGCCGCAGAAGGCTTGGCCGCCGTAATGTAGCCTCCTGACCCTGTATCGCTATATCCAGTAAAGTTCAAGATACAATTATCGAATACCGCATTGCCATCACCGAAAATATAGTCCGTATTCCCCTCTATGAAACAGTCTTTGTAATACTGATTCGTTACGGAATTACCGGTATACAGGGTATCCTGGCTTGACAGGAATTTGCTGTTATAGAATTCTACATTATCGGCTTCAACCCCCACAGCCGCTGCTCTTTCCGTTGCTGCTCGGGAAGTGGCATCCATCCCCATCGTTCTTACGGTAAGATTCGTCGGCGTGCTGATCGTCGTCACTTGTACGCCGTCATCCAGCTCCTCCTGCGTAACATATTTATTGAACGAATTCTCGAAGACGATGCTTTCGGCTCTAAACCCTTTGGCGGCGCTCGTTAAGAAAACGGTAGCTCCCCACTTGAAGTTGCCTGGGTAGCCTTTGGCATATTTGTCGAAGGCGCGGTCTTCGTTATAGGAACCATCCGGTCCTGCACTGTAGTAATCATAACCGACGCCGTAGTACCAGGTGATTTTGACTTCCTTACTCGGATCTGTATTGACAAAGCTAATATAAGGAGTGGTCACTTTCAATTGTTCCCGGTAGACGCCGGGTGCAATATGGATCGTAATTCGCTGCGCTTCACTTGCCGGATTCATCCGCGCAGCAGTCGCAAGCGCTTCCCTGATCGTGGTGAAATAGTTTGCCTTGGTGCTGTCTCCCACATAGAGATCGCCGACCCATGGAAGTGCAGAAAGTGGCGTTGTTGTCGAAAATTTCACATTCTTTGTTACGCTGCTTCCGCTCACCACGACATGTCCGATCGTCGAATAGGTGGGATCCGTGCTAGTGGCCGATACGGCGTAGGCGCCATCTCGAAGGCTAACTGTGTATCCCCCGTCTATCCCATTGCCCGAGCCGGTCACGGTACCTGGATAGCTATAACCGTCATCCACATTCGTAAATGTCATGCTGGAAACGGCAACAGTCGGCGGCAGCCCTACGAAAGCACCCGTTGCCATATAAACCGCTTTCTTGGCAACCGTAATATCTTGCGTCATGTTCGTGCTTGTATGGACGCTGCTTCCGCCCGTAAGCTCATAATCGTTCACCCCAGAGAGCACGGTTGAGTATGCTACGCCTGCTCTGACATCGACAGAGTACGTCATACTCGCCTTATTGAGATCAGCCTCAACGGCCGGAGCGAGACTTCCTTCTGGCGGGTTGAATGTGATTTTGAAATGATCCAAGTTATATCCGCTATCAAAACCCGCGATGCTGCCACTTACTGTCGACATGGGGGTTTGGGCTACGTCCAAATGATGATCATTGATACCGCTTACAATTTGTGCAGTCGAAGTGATCAAGGTTTTCGTAGTGTCGGAAATCGAATACTCCGAATTGACGCCTTGCAGAACAGCCGTGTACGTATAATCGGCATTCAGAGTCGCCTCATAAGTCCCGTCCGGGTCAAGCGTTGCCTTGAGAATATCCCCGGTTGATTCGTTCTGGAAAACAAGCGAGTGCCCCGAAATCGCATATCCATTCAGATTCAGCATGCCGCTTACCTTAACGCCGGGCGTTCTGACGATTCTTGCGATATTCGGTTTTACACTTGCCGTGGAATTTGTAAAATAAATTTTCAAGCTGCCGGAATCTTTCGCTAAATACGTCACTTTCTTGCCGTTTTGATCCACGGTATCCGTGCCTTTTTTCGTTGTTCCATTCGATGTACTGGTCAAATCAAAATTAACATTGGACGTGCCGGTACCGTTCGTCACAAATCCATAAAGCGTAATGGTATCTCCTGCCACCACATTGTCGAGCTTGATATACTTCGTGGTATCGTCCCCGTTACCGGCTGAGTAGATAGAACCTTTGGACACATATCCGTCGCTAAAGGTCTTGCTTGTAGGATTGCCATACGATAATGCACCGTTCGCGCTCCCGTCGTAATAGTAAAGTCTGTTATGAGTGCCGGATGTAAATAAAGTTAAATCGCCGAACGGTGTATTCGCCTTAAACACACCTTTAGCGGGCGAACCTCCCGTGGAAACATAGTCGGTTAGTCCATTGAGCAGGCTGACCGTGATCTGGTTGACATAGGCTTCCTCAGGAGCTTCTGCTCCACCGAAATCCCACACGTCAAAGCTTCTGGTATTCGTCGTATCAATTGCCAGAACTGTGCTGCTGCCTATACCTAATAACGTAGTGGACAGCATGAGAAACACCATTAGTTTGCTGATGCAGCTTTGTAATCGTTTGTCCATTTCATTCTCCTTTGTCGTAGTTTGGAAAATTCGATTTCGATCTGTCCAGCCTGCATAGCCGCAACTTTCCTACCCCTGATTTCAACTATGCAACAATAGTTCTCCCCCTAACTTATTAATATTTATTTATTATGGCCTCTACGGCCAATGCCAGGCTATAGCTATTAGATAACCTCTTGGGCTGATAACCTTATTAACTGCGTAATAGCTTCTAATTAACTTCATGTGCTTGATCGTACAAAGCCCGCTGGGCGCCCTCCCCGTACCTTAATTAGGATATCGAATAGCTACTGACACACTGTTGTCAGCAGCGTTTTTTTATAATTGGAGTAAGTCAGGAGTGGGTGTTAAATGCAAAGAATTTGGGCCCCAAATGATAGGACACGTATTGTATTATTTGTTATAGGAAGGATGTTATCTCGTGAATTTTGCTTCAGTACGTATCATTACCGACGACGTGGATCGTCTCGTCGAGTTCTATGAGAAAGTCATGGGGGTTTCGGCGGAGCGCCTCGCGCCCGTCTTTGCTGAACTCATTGTGCCATCGTGTACGCTGGCGATCGGCCACTCCCAGACGGTGCAGCTGTTCGGCGCTGGTTCCGCAGCGGCAGCCGACAATCGCACGGTCATCATCGAGTTCCGCGTCCACGATGTTGACGCCGAATACGAGCGCTTGAAGCCGATTGTCAATGAGTGGGTCAAGGAACCTACTACGATGCCGTGGGGGAACCGTGCTACGCTGTTTCGCGATCCCGACGGCAACCTGATTAACTTCTTCACGCCGGTGACTGAGGAAGCGATCAAACGGTTTAGCGGCAGGCGGTGACGGGTGACACGGCGACTGCAGGAGGTGGAGGAGCGCTATGAAAAAGCGGTTAAGGTTCTTGGTGAGAAAGAACTCGAAATAGAAATCCTCCGAGAACTATTAAAAAAGAAAAACCCCGCTTATCAGAAAAATTCGAAGTAGCAGACCCATTCATTAAGCGGGGTGAGCCAGCAGCAGTTGTACTGCGCATCCTTGGGTTATCGGAGTCAACATACTACGAACGTAAGAAAAGAGCGACTTGTAGGCAGACCGAACATCCAACAGAATGTCACCGCCGGGGACGCCCTGTTCCAGGCTACTCTTTTACAGTAACAGGTGAGAAAGTTAGCGATGAGCAAATTAACGAGTGGCTGCTTGAGCTCGTTGAAGGCGAGGAACACGTCTATGGATACAAGCTGCTGGCGAAATGCATCCGCGACAAGCACCAGGTGAAATTGAATAAAAAGAAAGCACATCGTCCGAAAAATCATATACATTATCGCTTGGGAGCTGCTGCGGGTGAGACGGGGGGTTTGTGCGAACACGGGGATCTAGCGGTATTGCTGAGCTGATAGCCGCTCGGTCTAAGCCCCCTCCGCGGGTAAGCTTCGCTTACCCAAAACAAAAAAACCGGCCTCGGCCGGTTTTTCGCATGATCCTATTTAGCTTGCGGAGCCAAGCCTATCTCATCCTTGCGTAGAACCCCGAACAATCAATTCACCCGCGAATAACGGCTGCTGAATCTCTTGTCCTTCGATCGTGTCCAGCAGCATTTTCATGGCGGCTTCCCCCATCTGCGGACGGGGATAATGAATGACCGTGAGCGGAGGATCAGTCTGAGACGACATCAGGATGTTCTCGCACCCGGCAACGGCAAGCTGCCCGGGAACCTGCACGCCCGCTACGCGGCAAGCCGCCAGACAGCCGGCCGCCATCAAATCGTTGGCGCACACCAGCGCACTGAATCTGGCCGAGCCGCTGCTCCATGCCGAAGTCAGCGCTCGTTCGGCCTGCTCAAACTTGCCGCCGCCAACCAGCAGATCCTCTGAGTGCCACTCGCAGCCCATTTCCTTCAACGCATGAAGGAACGCCTGCCAGCGGACGCCATAATGCTGCGCCTTCTTTCCGCCGCCCATGAAGCCGATCCGCGTGTGGCCCTGCTGCTGCAAATGACGGACAAGCTTCACCATCTCCGCTTCCCAGTCCAAATCGATATGAGGAATCTGCAGTTCTCCCCCATCCGGCTTCAGAACGGATGCGACCGGAATACCCAGCGACCGGAAGTGGTCCACCAACTGCGGCTGCAAGGACTGGCCCAGCAGCAGGATTCCGTCCACCCGTCCCATGAACAAGCTCTTCAGCTGCTCCTCTTCCTCTTGGCTGTACGTTTGGAAGAAAACGAAATAGCCCCGGTCTTTCGCCTGTTGTTCGATACTAATGAGAAGACCGGCCTCGAACGGATTGCCGAGATAGTTAATCAAGACGGCGATCTGCCGCGACTTTTTCGTTTTCAAACTCTGCGCCAGCAGATTCGGCTGGTAGCCCAGCTCACGCACGGCTTCCAACACTTTCTGGCGCGTCTCTTCCTTCACAATCTTCCGATTGTTCAATACATAGGAGACGACCGCGGAGGAAACCCCTGCGCGGTCGGCTACGTCTTTCCTGCTTACCATGCTTCTTCACCCTAACAGGATTAATCAAATGCCGAACGTGTTGCCTCCGTTCACGGATAGACATTGTCCGGTAATAAAGGCCGATTCCGGCGATGCCATGAATACGACGGCTGCCGCGATATCCGCCGGCTCTCCGACCCGCCCCAGCGGCACGCCTGCGCGGTAGCCGTCCGTGTTGGCCCCGGCATGCCGCTCAACGGGAATCCATCCGGGAGCGATCAGATTGACGCGGATGCCGTGCGGCCCCAATTCGCTGGCCCAGGAACGCGTCATCCCCACCATCGAGGACTTAGCAGTTACATAGCTGGAGAAGTTGGCGTTGCCGATCTGCACGACTTCGCTTCCGATGTTAATAATACTTCCCGCTCCCGCAAGCTTCATACCCGGCAGCACCGCTTGGGTCAGCAGCAAAGGCGCCTTCACGAAAAACTCCAGCTGATCCATGTACGTTTGCCAGGTGCTCTCCTCAATGGATACCATCGGCTGCGGCCCTGTCGCATTATTGACGAGAATATCGATATGGCTGCCGAAATGCCGCTCCACACGCGATACGAGCTCCGCCACTTCCGCCTCATTCGTGACGTTCGCGCGGAACGCGGCGGCAGTGCCCCCCGCAGCGGTGATCATACGCACCGTTTCCTCCGCATCCTGGATGCTGTTCGCATAGTTGACGGCCACCTGAGCTCCCGCTGCTGCAAGCGCAGCTGCGATATGGCGTCCCAGTCCGCGGGAAGCTCCGGTGACAAGCGCAATCTTGCCTTCCAGCTTGGCTCCTTGCAAGGCGTTCCCCTCCAACATGGTTATTTGTAAACACTTTGTCCAGCGTCATGAATATAGAACTCCTTCAATGGTACCATAGATTCCTGCGGAACATAATACTTGAACGGATTATCGTCGATAACGCCCAGCAATTGCTTCCGGTAGGGGGATGCAGTCGCCAGCAGCCTGTCGGATGCGGTGCGGTAATCGATCGGTCTCATCCAGATCGGACTGTAGCCCAGGAACAGTTGGCGGCGAGTGAAGTCGGAATGGTTAGGCGCTCCGGCATGCCACAGATTTTGCGGGAAAATGAACACGTCGCCAGGCTTTCCGCACACTTGAACCTCGCCGTCCACCTTGCCCCGAACGTCCTGGCTCTCCGGTTGAAACGGTTTGTTATGCGAGCCCGGGATCACTTTGGTATTGCCGCGGTCCGGCTCCGACATATCACTCAAAATGTAGCAAGTCTTGATGTAGTACGTAGAGGTAATGCCGTTCTGCTTAGGGAATTGCGGGTGCGGGCCGTCCTGGTGCCAGTTGATGAAGCTCTGCGACTCGGTCTTCACATCGTTCGGATTCGGCTTCCGAATCGTTAAATGCGAGATATGCAGTTGAATGTTATAACCCAGCAAATTCACCATCAGCGGCAGCAGCGTCGGTTCGTCGATGAGTGAAGCAATTTCATCGTCGCGTTCCACACTGTTATAGATATTGTAAGCCAGCGTTTCCGGCTCCTCAGCTACGATTCGGTCGATGGCTGCGTTCAGCCGGTCCACTTTCTCCTGGGATAATACGTTTCGCAGAATGAGATACCCATCCTCGTGAAATTGTTTCGTTAATGCGGCAATATCTAAGGTTTGTTGCGTCATGGTCAATCGCTCCTTTTATAAAGTTTATGATGTAATCCCATCATACCCGTTTAATTTACACGTGTAAATAGTTGTTTAAAAGGGGGAAGGAAGCACAAGCTCCTTCCTTCCGTCCCGTTTACTTCACATATCCGAGTTCTTTCACTCGTTTCTCCGCCGCATCCAAATAAGCTTTATAGTTCATTGATCCTTCCAGCGTTTTGAGGAAAGCGTCATATTCGCTGAGCGGACGTTTGCCATAGATGAATTTGGAGAACTCCTCCTCAATATACCGGCCTGCATCGGCAGCGTTATACCCATTCGGCAAATCAACAAAGCCTGCCAAACCGTCGATATGCGGCTGCTTACTCGCGAATTCCATAAATTTAGCTTGAGGCCCGAATTTCACCGTCAAATATTCCATTTCCGGACGGCCGGCGAACTGATACAGCCAGAAATATCCGCCTTCTTTGCCCATCAAATCGGTCGGAACCACTTTATTGCCATCGAGATTATAGTGCTTGCCTTTCACGCCATACTGCACCAGCAAGGAGCCATCCTTGGATGACACATAGTTGAGCAAATCGATAACCTTTTGCAGCTTCTCCGGATTTTTCTCGAGCGACTTCGGAATGGCATATAGCGCAGCCGCCCGGCCAATATCGTAGGCGCTGGCATATTTGCCGCCAGGTCCTTTAATCGCATCGACCTGCACCCATTTGGCATTCGGATTCACTGCTTTAATCTGCTCGACGAATTGATCTTTCGTCACATTCGGCCAATCCAGATAGACGATTCCCGCCTGTCCTTTGATCGCCTTCTGCTGATGCTGGAGACCCGTGTTGGCTAGAAGCTCAGGATCCACCGAGCCGGAAGCGATCATTTTCTGCACGAACGCAAGCGCATCCTTCATCCCTGGGTCATACAAGGAATTGACGACTTTATTATCTTTGACATATACGGTTGGCGTGCCGCCGTCCATCCCGACGCCATAAGCTCCGAATACGGTGTCAAATGCGCTGAGCTTACCGCCTGTAAGGCCATACGTATCTTTCTTGCCGTTACCGTCAGGATCTTTCTCCGTGAATGCTTTCGAAACCTCCAGCAGTTCCTCCGGTGTCGTAGGAATTTTCAAGTTCAGCTTATCGAGCCAATCCTGGCGGATCCAATACGTATTGTAAGGAACCTGCGGGGATTTGGCGATGGCGTATGTTTTGCCGTTCAGCATCCCTTTCTTCAAGCTGTCAGCCCCGATGAAATCCTGCACCGGTTTCAATTTATCCAAGTAAGGCGTAAGATCGAGCAGCAATCCTTGCTCGGAGAACTGTTTCAATTGCTGGCGGTCTACAGCGAATAAATCAGGGAAATTAGCGGAAGACATCCGCACGTTAAGCTGATTTTTGTAATCATCGCCGGATGCGTATACAGTCAAATTCAGATCCGTATTGAGCGCTTTATCTAGCTCCTGCTTAATAATATCCTGATCCGGAGACGGCAAGCCATTGCCGGTTTCGATAATGTCGAGCTTGACAGGCTTGGTGCTGGCCGCCGGTTTGCCGCTTTCCGCCGCTTTGTCAGCCGGCTTGTCGGCCGCAGGCGTTCCGCCGCATCCGGCAATCAAGGTGCCGCCGGCGAATGTCATGGCGAGAAGAATTGGTACGAGCAATTTCTTTTTCATTGATACCCCTTCTTTCTGTGGATAATGAAAGTTGCTTCTATTGTCGCCGAGAGCGGAACGAACCAGGCTGCAGTCCTGACGAATTCCGCAGCCGGGGTCAACCTTTGACAGAGCCCATCAGCATGCCTTTGGTGAAATGCTTTTGAATGAACGGATACACGAGAATGATCGGCAAGCTGGCCGCAACGACGGATGCCATCTGCATCGTTTCGGTTGGCAGCATATTTTCTGCATTTTCCAGCGGTTGTTGGGTCAACATAAGAATTTCGCGAATAATGACCTGCAACGGGAACAAATTACGGTCTGTCACATACATGATCGCTTGGAAAAACTCATTCCAATGGCCGACCATATAGAACAGGCCGATCGTCAGCATCGACGGAATCGAGAGCGGGAGCACGATTTGCCACAAAATCCGAAATTCCTTCGCGCCGTCCATCCGAGCGGATTCGAACAGCTCTTCCGGCAGGTTCTCGAAGAAGCTCTTCATAATCAGAATGTTAAAGCTCCAAATCGCATTCGGCAAAATCATAGACCACACGGAATCGAGGAGTCCTAATGACTTGACAATCAAGTACGTCGGGATAAGCCCCCCGCTGAACAGCATCGTGAATACGACCATAAGAAGGAAGAAGCTTCTGCCCGGAAGATTGCGCCGGCTAAGCGGATAAGCCATTAGAGAAGTCAATATCAGGTTGACGATTGTACCAACGACTGTGATGAAAATCGTGATCCAGAACGCCCGGGGAATATTGGTTTCAGTGAACAGCTTGTGGTAAGCGGTGAACGTGATCGATTTAGGGATGAGAATAAAGCCACCGTTCTTGAGCACCTCGGAGAACGGCGTGATGGATACCGACACGACATACATCAGGGGTAATATGGCCGCCAATGCCGTCAGTCCAAGGACAACAACGACGATCGTATTGACGATCCTGTCCTCCCAGCCTCTTACCATATCCCATCCCCCCATTTCTTGGACAAATGATTGGAACCGAGCACCAGCACGAGTCCGATCACCGATTTGAACAATCCGACGGCCGCCCCCAGCGAGAAGTTCAGCTGCTGCAGACCTGTGCGGAACACCCACGTGTCGAGAATATCCGCAACTTGATACACTTGAATGTTATACAAAATATAGATCTGATCGAAACCGGCATCCATGATATGGCCCAGCTTCAGAATCAGCAGCAGCACAATGACATTCCGAATGCCCGGCAGTGTAATATGCCAAATCATGCGCAGCCGGCTTGCGCCATCCACACGGGCCGCTTCGTACAAGGTCGGATCGATCGCCGTCATCGCCGCTAAATAAATGATTGCGCCCCAACCGAGATCTTTCCAAACCTCGGAGCTGACCAGAATCGTCCGGAAATAATCAATCGATGTCATGAAGCCGATCGACTGCCCTCCCGCATCTTCAATCCAGCGGTTGACGATCCCGGAGTTTTGCGACAGCAAAGCGATTAATATGCCGTAAATAATAACCCACGATAAGAAATGCGGCATATAGGTCAGCGTTTGGACCGCCGTTTTAAACCATTTCAGCCTGCACTCATTGAGCAGCAGCGCCATAATGATCGGCGGGGCCATCCCGAACACCAGCTTGTAAATGCTAATGACGAACGTGTTGACCATCAGCTGTCCGAAATAAGGCGAATTGAAAAACGTTTGGAAATGCTTGTACCATGGATCCGCCCACCCGCTGCCCATAATGCCGTCCAAAATTTGAAAATCCTTGAACGCAATGATGACGCCATACATCGGTATATACTTGAAAATCACATAGTAGATAACGCCGGGCAACAGCATGAGATAAAAAGCCCGAAATGCCCAAACCTGCTTGGTGGATAATTTAAGTCTGGATGCCTTGGTCTTGCTCCCGGCTTTCGTTTCCTGTCCGACTACGATTTGCTGTTCCATTCGACCACCTCTTTCCGTCTGATCCCTTGCTTCCCACCGGGTTGACTTTAGTATAGCAAGCGCTTACAGCGGAAAATATACAGGGATCCAGTAAAAATGTTCGAATTTTTGCAAACGCTTTATTCTTCTTTTCCTGCATGCTCCACAGCCGGCAGTTCAATTCGAATCATCGTGCCGACCTCCGGCAGAGAGAAAATCGATAACCCGTACCCCGCTCCGAAATGGAGCCCGATTCGCTCGTGCACGTTCATAATGCCAATTCCGGTAAATCTGTGCTTGTTCGGCGCCTTATGACGCTCCGTGAACAAGCTGTCGAGCTGCTCCCGGTTCATGCCCAGTCCGTTATCCCTGATCGTAATAACCAGCTTATCCTTTACGCATTTGGTCCGAATCCGAATCGTTCCGGTCCGCTTGAGCGGAACCAGCCCGTGGAAAATGGCATTCTCCACTAACGGCTGCAGCGTTAACTTCAGCATCGTTTGGGAGAGTGTCTCCGGTGCGGCATCGATCTCCATCGTGAACTTATCGCCATAGCGGACCTTCTGAATATAGGCGTACATGCGCAAACCTTCCAGTTCGTCCTCCAGCGTAACGAATTCCGTACTTTTATCGAAGCTGAAAGATAGCAGCCCGACCAGCGCCTTGATCGTTTCCCGCACCTCGACGATTTTGTGCTGCTTGGCCAGAGAGCTGATGCAGGCGAGCGTATTGTACAAAAAGTGCGGCGCGATCTGACTTTGCAGCATCTTCAGCTCGAATTGCTTCTTGCGGCGCTCCGCTTCCTTCGTCTCGTGCATGAGCAGATGAATCCGCTCCATCATCGCATTGTAGCTTCGCGCCAATCGGCCGATCTCGTCGTTCCCGGTGGCGTGGATGCTATGCAGCACCTCCATATCGCGAACCCGGTCCATCTTCGCAACCAACGTGCGGACAGGCAGTGTAATGTAACGGCTGATCATATAGGTGCTGGCCAGGACGATGAAAATCCAGAACACGCCTGCCGTGCTGAAATTTCGGTACAAGCTGCGTATATTTTGATAGAAAAAGCTATTTTCATAGAAAGCGATGAAATGCCAGCCCAAATTATTCAATCCGGATTTCACAGCAACCAAATCGCCTTGCGGTCCTTCAATCTCTGATGCGCCAAGGGGCAGCTCCGCTATTTGCTCCACGAAGCCGGTATCCAGCTCCGGCGGGAAGACGGACGTATTGTAAGGCAGCAGCCGGTAGGAGCTGAGAGGAAGTCCGGAATCGAATGAGTGGACGACGTTTCGTTTATTGGTAATAATGGCGAACGTTTGATTTTTGGTATTCATGAATTGAGCGAGCAGGTTCGTCAACTGGACGAGATCGATTTCCACGACGGCGATCCCTTTGAGCGACTTCGTTGACCCGGACGGAATGGGCAGAACGAATGCCACCGTTTTCCCCGACATCGGGGATTGGTACGGCTCTGTGATGAACATTCCGTAAGTTTGCTTGGCTTTGGCAAGCAGCAGCGGAATTTGGGGGTTGCCTACGATCTCGAACGTGGTTTGTGAATTGGATATGACGCCGCCGTCCGCCCGGACCAAATAAATCGATTTATACAGCGTCCTGTTCATATTCGCATACGAGCGCAGCACGTCCGCAGCTTCCTTCTCCATCCCTTCGTTCAGCAAATCATCCCGAGTAGAGATGAGCATAAGAATATTTTGCACATTATCCAAATAGGCATTCATATACAAATTCGTTCGGTCAATGATGATTTGAGCGTCCGACACGACCTGCTTCCGGAACAAATCCTCCGCTTCACGCAAGTTGATCCAGCCAAGCCCGCCTAACAGCACAAGCGTACCTATGGATAGGAATAGAAAGTGTTTGGCCACCATGCTCCATCGGCCAAACCATGAGATAAGCGCTTTCAATTTGTCATCAGCCCTTTTTATAATCTGTTGGCGCAACGCCGGTCCAATTGCGGAACAGCTGCGAGAAATAGCGGTAACTCGGAATGCCCACCTGCTCGGCTACCTCGTACACTTTCAGCGGTGTAGACTGAAGCAGATGAACAGCCTTCTCCATGCGCAGCCGGGTCACATAATCGTTGAAGGATTCTCCGGTTTCTTCCCGGAACAGACGGCTTAAATAGTACGAGCTCAGCCCCACCTCCTCGGCGATCGAAGTCAGTGTAATCGGTTCTCCCAGCTTCGTCTCGATCAATCCTTGCGCAAGCTGAACTTCCTTCCGAATCTTCTTATTGTCGCCCGCTTCCCCCTTGGACGATTGGGAGGCGTCCCGGCGCTTCCGTTCCCGTTCATATTGTCTGAGATCGGTCTCGCGTCGGATCGCTTCCCGTGCCTTCTCGACCGCTGCTTTGATGTCCCCTTCGTCGAACGAAAGCTTCGTAAAATAGTCTAACGCTCCCAGTTTTAGCGCTTCTTGGGCATAATGGAAATCGCTATGGCAAGTTAGCAGCACAAATTGGATCAGCGGATCTCTTTTTTTGACAATTCGAAAAAGCTCCAAGCCGTCCATAATCGGCATCGTTATATCCGATATCACGAGATTCGGCTTCAGGGACTCGCACAGCCCGAGAGCCTCCTCCCCATTCTCGGCTTCTCCCACAAGCTCCGCCCCGAAGGAAGACCATGGCATCGACCTCAGCTCCTGCCGAAGCGGCAGTTCATCGTCAATGATTAACACTTTTACCGGTGTAGTCGACATGCAGCGCACCACCTTGTTTATGAATTATGCTGCTTATTTACGACCATAATACCATACCTGCACGCATAGCGGACCGGACCGCCGATTTTTGTTCCTGCCGCGCAAGCCAAGAAAGCTCCCCAAAAGCAGATGGCTCTGCTTTTGAGAAGCTTGGGTACATCGTTTCTTCCCTCAGAACATATACGTCCGCAAAGGCTCCGCCAAGCGCAGCTTCCGTCCTTCATGAAACCGGTCGCGCGCTTGCGGCTGCACATAATCGTCGACATAATGCATCAGCAGCATCTTCTCCTGCATAGACTCCGGCAGCGTCAGCAGCTCGTCCAATGACGTGTGCGACGGGAGTTGATCGTCCTGCATATGACACTCATGGAAAATCGTTTGTACAGATCCGGCAATTTCACGAAGAAACGGCTCGTCCAAGCGCGTATCCCCGCTAAAGTAGAAATAAGGTCTGCACAACAGCCCGTAGCTGAGCATGTCCGGCACATGCTGCGTCCGAACCAGCTCGAAGCGCTCCCCTGCGATTTCGAACGAGTCCTCCACGCACACCACGTCGAAATAGTCCTCCAGACTCCGCTTCCCTCGCGTAGTCAGCTCCAGCCCATGGCGCATAATCTGCCATAGATCGCTTAGCAGCCCTGTCGGCACGTACAGTCTGGGCTTCGTCTTGCCGGGATAGACCCGATGGTACAGCCCCAGCTTCTGCAGGCCGTTCACATGATCCTCATGCAAGTGAGTGACGAAAATATGCTCCACCTCATTCAGCTTCATACCAAGCTGGTGCAGCCCCCCATGATTCGATTCCGGAAAATCGATGCACAGATTCGTGCCGCCGAACGCCAGCAGCGCGCTGTTATGTCCCTGCTCGACACTGAAGCCGTCGCCGCAGCCCAAGAACGTCATTTTCACACAAACGCCTCCCTTTATCAGTGAAATCAACCCCAATTGCTGCTTTATTTGTAATATGATAGCTGTAGTAAGCTGAACATTCTAGGAGGACACCATGAACACCACAAGTAAACCCAAGCTCAAGCCAAAGATTCCCTTGCGCTCATCACTCTTCATCCTCATGATTTCGCTCATTATTGTACTACTTACCGACAGCGTATTCTACTATTATACGAAACGCATGCTGACAACCGAGCTGGAAACCAAGCTGGGACTGATAGCCAATAATGTCGCCATATCTATCAAGCATTCCAAAACAGGCGAGAGATATGTGGAAAATTTGATCGGACAAAATCTGCGTACAGCGGCATTAGCGGCTCAGTATAAGCTCGATCCCGATATTGAGCAGGTGACCAACGAGGAGCTCGTTAACCTTAGTCAAGAGCTCATGATCGATCATATTACACTTATGAAACGCAGCGGCGACGACATTATCGGCTACAAATCCTCCGAACCCAAAGAAATCAACATGAGCACGAAGAACTGGAGCCGGGACTGGTTCAAAGCTTTCAATCAGCTGCTCGATACCAAAGAGACGAACGTCCTGAGCGGCCAGGCATTGCCCCATTACTGGTCAGGCCCGATGAATACGTCCATGTCCGACCCGAAATTCGTAGACAAATGGGGTTACTACTATGACGGCCGCACGAATTATATTGTCGATCCATACGTGCACGATACCTATTTCCGGGATTATCAGCGGGAAACGGGCGTAGATGCCGTTATCGACGAAATGATTCATGGCTACACCGACCATGGCGCCACAGAGATCGCCGTCTTCAACCCTCCGATATTTCTCGGACAGCAGGAGCAGTACAAGAAGGAAGGGTACACCTGGTTCACCGACCGGGAAGTTTTATTCGGCTCCTATACGATGCAAGACCCCCGGGATCGGCAATTCGTTCAATCGGCGCTGGCTTCGAAGCAAACCCAGCAAATGATGGCGACGATCGAAGGCAAATCGTACCTCAAAATGTTCATCCCGCTCCAGCTGGACATCCCTGTCGTCATCGGCCTGACAGCCGATTATGAGCAGGTGCGCAATTCCATCAAGCGGCAGCAGACGAATCTTCTGCTCTTGATCGGTTCAACCGCGCTCATCGCCTTCATCCTCGTGATTCTCAGCGTTCGTTTCATGAACCGGAATCGCGAAGCGGCGGCTGAAAGTGTACAAGGGGTCTACGTCGATCATATCGGTTCCTTGTTCCGTTCCATGAAGGAGCAGCGGCACGATTTCAACAATCATGTGGCGACCATCCATTCCTTGGTCCATCTGCAGCAATACGAGGAATTGAGCCGGTACACGTCCGAAATCATCGGAGAAACGACCGCTCTGAACGATATTATCCAGATCAATGTGCCCGCCATCAGCGCCATCGTTCAGTCCAAGGTCATCCAAGCTGTCGAACGCAAAATAACATTCGAGCATGAAATCGCCAATTTGAAGGATGTGCAGCTGAGTACCGTGAAAGCCACCGATTGGGTCCGCATCATCTCCAATCTGATCGATAATGCGTTCGATGCCGTCTCCGTATCGGACCCGAACCGCGATAAACTCGTTCGCCTGGAAGGCCAAGTGCAAGGTCATGCGCTCGTGTTCCACATCAGGAATGCCGGCGATCCGATTCCCGGAGACTTGATTGAGCGCATTTTCGAGCCGGGTTTCTCCACCAAAAAGCAGGATGCCGCACATGCGGGCTTGGGACTGAGCATCGTCAAACAGCTCGTGGACAAGTACGGCGGAACCGTTCGCGTCAGCTCCACGGAAAGCGAAACGGTATTTACGGTATCCCTGCCGCTATAAATCTAATTTCGCGAACATTATCCGATTGACAACTCCGAATGTTCGTATTATGATATTCAAGGCAAGAAGAAATAGCCACATACGTCATGATCGTTCGTATATCCTTGAGAATTGGCTTAAGGGTCTCTAGAGGAAGCCGTAACTTCCTAGCTACGACGGGTACTTGTTTACGCATACCCGTGTGGCTAGGTTTTTTTGCGTCCAAAAATGAATGTTCCAGAGGAGATCGCAATGAACGCTTATGATTTTATCGTTGTCGGTGCAGGACCTGCCGGTATTTTTGCCTGTTATGAAATGACACTGCTTCACCCTCACGCTAAAGTTTTGCTCGTCGACAAAGGCCATGATATTTATCATCGCAGCTGTCCGATCCTGGAAAGTAAAATTAAACTATGCCCGCCGCCTGCAGGTAAAAAAGAGTTCTCAGGCTGCCTGCCGGCATGCTCGATTACAGCTGGATTCGGCGGCGCCGGCGCTTACAGCGACGGCAAATTCAATATCACAACCGAATTCGGCGGTTGGATGACGGATTATTTGGCCCCGAGCAAAGTTCTCGACCTGATCCGGTATGTGGATCGAATTAACCTGGAGCATGGAGCCACGGAGATGATAACGGACCCGACGACGGAAGCCGTGAAAAGCATCGAGCAGCGCTCTTATGCAGCCGGACTGAAGCTGCTTCGTGCTCAAGTGAGACATTTGGGCACCGAACAAAACCTGATGATTCTGAAATCTATTTACGAATATTTGAAAACCCGCATCGACATGCAGTTCAAAACCGAGGTTGACGATATACTGACGATCAAACGCGAAGATAAGCACGTCATCCAAGGCATCCGCCTGAAAGACGGCACCGAGCTTCATAGCGATCACGTCATGCTCGCGCCGGGCAGAGACGGTTCGGCTTGGCTGACGCAGATCCTCAAGAAGCGCCGGCTCAAAATGTACAACAACCAAGTCGACGTTGGCGTGCGCGTCGAAACGTCCGATGTCGTCATGCGCGAGATCAACGAGCATCTGTACGAAGGGAAGTTCATCTACAACACATCCGTGGGCACGCGGGTCCGGACCTTCTGCAGCAACCCGTCCGGGCATGTTGTCGTTGAGAATCACAGCGGCGTCATGGCGGCCAACGGCCACTCGTACAAGGACCCTGCACTTGGGTCCAGCAATACGAACTTCGCACTGCTCGTCTCGCATAAATTCACGGAGCCTTTCGATAAACCGAACGAATACGCGCGCGAAATTTGCAAACATGCGAACGATTTATCGAGCGGCGGCGTCATCGTTCAGAAATTCGGCGATATCATGCGCGGACGCCGATCGACTGCGGACCGGATTCGCGAAGGCTTCCTTGAGCCGACGTTAGCCGAGGCCGTTCCCGGCGACCTGGGACTTGTCCTCCCGTACAATACGATGAAAAGCTTGATCGAAATGATTCATGCGCTCGAGAAGGTTACGCCGGGGATCGCTGCCGAGCATACGCTGTTCTACGGCGTCGAAGCGAAGTTCTATTCCGCACGTCCGAAGCTGAGCGAAAGTTTCGAAACCGAAATTCGCGGCTTGTTCTGCGGCGGAGACGGCGCTGGCATTACGCGGGGCTTGGCGCAGGCTGGGGCTGCGGGCGTCTGGGTGGCGCGCAACGTGCATCAGCGGTTTAAGTAGGAATTGGCTTCAAGTAATAGTCCAAACCTTTTAAGCAAACAATTAGTTCCATCCTTGAAGTAGCAACAGCTCCAACCTTTCAAATAAGCAACTAGTTCCATCTTGAAGTAACAACTAGCTCCAACCTTTCCAATAAACAATAAGCTCCGTGCCTTTAATGTAAGCAACTAGTTCCAAGCCCTCAAGTAAGCAACTAGTTCCAAGCCCTCAAGTAAGCAACTTTGCGTACGGGCTTCCAGATAATAAATAGAACCAGACTAGACTGCGGGCACCACTGGTGCATTAGCATTAACGGTGTTAATTATTTCCTAGGAAATAGACTGAAAAATCAGCCTTAGCCATTTCCTGCTTCCCGGAGGAGGGAAGGCTCGTATAGACACAGTAACGATGGATCCCCCCTATCTGGTAAAGGGATCCATTTTTTATTGAAAAGACTTGGATTCTCACTTGAAATATGATAAGATGTAACCGTTCTCATTGTGTGTAAGCGTTATCATTTTGAAAAGGGGGATTTTAAAAATGACTGTAGCGCTCGAAACAAGAAACAGCTATGAGGATTTCGTACTGGAGAAGGACATTATGTACTTCCGCGTCGGAGAACATGGGCTTGTTTCTTTCCATGGGAAAAATTTTCACATCAAAAAACGTATGACCACCGAAGAAATTACAGAGATAACGACGGGCGGTACCTTTTTCAAGGTAAATACGGATTGCTATGTGAATACGAAGAAAATCGTCCAAATTCAAGACGGTAAAGTGTTTTTCGAGCTCAAAGGCGCGGATTCCAAATTCACTTCAATTACGAAGCTCCGCCAATACCGTTTGAAAGAAATCGTACAACAACACAAAGCGGAAGCCTCCGCGAAGTGATTAGCTAGAGAAATAAAGCTTAACGAGATACTTATCTCGTTAAGCTTTATTTTTTTGCCGTTAGCGGCATGCTGCAGCGGCTAACGGACACCGCGGCCCTTATTCTTCCGATTTGTGCCGCTTTGAGCTTCTAACGGACACCAGTGACGTTATTTGCCCGTTCCGGCCTGATTTCGCCTCGGAATCGGCAAAATAAGCGCACTGGTGTCCGTTAGCTCGGACGCATGGCGATTATCGAGGCAATAGCGTCCGTGGTGTCCGTTAGCCGGGGCTGCCTTGGTGACGCGATCAAAGACGACAGGTGCAGGAGAGTCCCGCACCGCTCACCGCTGGATCTCGACGAAGTCACAGCGCTCACCGGCTGCAAGACGACTCGTTGGCTACTGCGTCCACCTGCAGCTAGTTCGCTCGATGGCCACTGCACCCACCCGCCGCTGGGCCGCTCGAGCAACAGTGCCCAGTCACCCAGTCAGGTACACAGCACCCAACCCAACAGGCCGCGAATTCCCCACCGCTGCATCACGTCATGTCCCGGCTTCCTGAGCCAATGGGATAGTGCTCAAAGCGGAAGCTTCTGCGAAGTGATTAGCTATTTACCCGCCGCTAGGCCGCCCGAGCCACAGTGCCCAGTCACCCAGGCAGGTACACGCCCCCACCCCAACAGGCCGCGAATTCCCCAGATCTGCATCACGCCAAGTCCCAGCTCCCTGAGCCAATGGGATAGTGCTCATAGGCACGCACCTGAGCAACGCCCTCCCCCGGTCCAAGCACCTCTCCGCCAAAAAAAGAAGCAAGCGATTACATCGCTTGCTTCCTTTTCCAGAAACCTATGATATTTTGGCAAGCGTCTCTTGTTGATGTTCGCGGATCAAAAAGCGTATGTAGTCGACGGTCGTATCTTTGACCTTTTTGGCTTCTTCGAGAGTAGCAAAGCTATACTCCGCGTAATCCGTACTTCCGAATCTCTTCAATTCTTCGTAGTTCATGCCGAGCGCAGAAAAGTTGTAGACGAGCTCATAGGGCGTTTTCGCATCGACATTTTGGACGAAAATGTCTCTCGTAAAGAAGGAACCCTGCTTCTCTACTTTAAAAATCACACGAAACGGCTTGTCCTTATCAGACACAAAGCACTTGATAACCACGTCGATTTCCATCGTTTTGTAATCCACAGCGTTCGTAGGCTCTTGCTTTGGCGCATGTTTTGGCGAATGCATCCATCTTTTCAAAAATCCCAACACAAGATTACCTCCCCAATAACGACATGAATATATCTCATATTGTAAAGGATGGACAACCAATTGACAATCCATAATTTGGTTATTCCGCAGCTACAGCCTGAATTCCGCCTTTTTTGCGGCGATAATTCCATATAATGATCAAACACAGAATGCCCGTTAACACGCCGCACCCGATGAATGCGCCATTCGCACCGAAACGGTCTGCGACATAACCCGCGAACAAGCTGCCAATCGGCGTCGATCCCGCGAAAACAAGGGAATATACGCTCATCACCCGCGCGCGGTACTCTTCCTTGGCATTCATCTGCAAGTTCGAGTTGCTGTTCGTTGCGAATGTAATATTGAAAAATCCGGTCAAGGCAAGCAAAGCGCCGCAAGCGATAACGGACGTGCTAAGCCCTGTTAGAATCAAGCAGCCGGCCACGACGAGACTGGCGACGATGCTGATTTTCAGCTTCGGTCCCTGTTTGCTGCGAAAGGACATCGTAAGCGCCCCAGCGAACGAACCGACGCCGAGGCAGGACATGAGCGTTCCATACGTCGTCTCCCCCATTTGCAGCACATTTCGGGTAAACACGGGAATCAAGACGTTAAAGTTAAAAGCAAGCGTTCCGATCACCGTCACCAGCAGGACCGTTTGCGCCAATAACGGATCCCTGGCGATATATAAGATCCCGTCTTTAATTTCCTCCAAAATGCCCTCGCGCGACGTTTTCTTCCGAACGTAAGGTGCTGTCTGAATATGGATAATGCCGTAGATAACGGCAATAAAGCTGATGCCGTTAAGCAGGAAACACCACCCGGCTCCAAGCCACGCCATCATAACGGCCCCGATGGAAGGTCCGACGATACGTGCCATATTAAAGGTGGTGGAATTCAAGGCAATCGCATTCATGAGATCTTCCTTGCCCACAATTTCAATGTTAAAAGCTTGCCTGGTCGGCAAATCGAGCGTATTATTGAGCCCCAACAGCAGGGCCAAAATTAGAATGAATTCATATCTGACGGTGTCGGTCAAAACCAGCGCCGCCAATGTAAACGCGAGAACCATCGAAACCGATTGCGTCACCAGAAGTATTTTTTTCTTCGGAAATCTGTCCACGACAACCCCGGCAAACAAAGAAAACAACAGAATGGGCAAAAACTGGCATGCCGCAACCATCCCCAGCTTAAGCGGAGATCCGGTAATCGTGAGAACAAGCCACGACTGCCCGATATTTTGCATCCATGTACCGATAAGCGAAACGCACTGCCCTAACCACAAATAGCGATAATTGCGATGCGTCAAAGCGTGGAAATGCCGGTCAATGAAGCCGGCGCCCGCCATCCTCATGTTCATACCTATCTACACCTCCTTTGAGAATCGTGATGCGTTGGTGCCCATTTTCTCCAAAATGGTTAAGGCCAGCTCTTTTTCTTCGTCCGACAGCCCGTATGTAAGGCGTTCCCGCCAATCCGTCAGCACTTTACGCACATCGTCTTTAATCTCGAGCGCCTTAGCCGTTAGATGGACTTCGTTGCGTCTCTTGTCCTCTTCACTGACCGTACGCGTTATGTAGCCTTGCTCTTCCAATTTCTTCAGCGCTTTGGCCGTCGTGCCCTTGTCAATTTTCAAGTAGTCTGCCAGTTCTTCCTGCGACAGGCCGTCTTCCTTATACAACGCATTGAGAAAAATATGCTGCCCCTTGCCGATCTCATAGGCTTTCAGGTGCTCGCCGATGTACATTTGTCCGTACCGGTACAAAAGCGAAATCCACCTTGGAATCGTATTCCGGCTATCGATCATGATGCTGTCTCCTTCCCTTGTTAACCGAATCGTTGCACTTGCCACTATTTTAATATACGCCCGAATAGTTGCATGCGCAACTAATTTTTCGCATAGCAAAAGCCCCTTTATGAACAAAGGGGCTTGCAACTATTTGCTGCCGTACCCGCCCGGGTCCGTAGCTCTATGGTGACGCTGACGCGGCGGCATCCGCGTCAACGGACTAGGCGGCCGCTATGCCGCTGCTATAGAAAGTGAATGCAGACCGGCTTCGACACCGCCGCCGATTGGCCGGTCTCCTGCAGCATGCCGGTCTCCGCGTCCACGCGGAACACCGTGATGCTGTTCGAGTCCTGGTTCGCCGCGAGCAAATAATCCCCCAGCGGCGACAATGCGAAGTTCCGCGGCGTACGCCCCAGCGTCGCCTGCCAACCCGCAACGGACAGCGTGCCGCTATGTCCGTCAACCGCATAAACCGCGATACTGTCGTGTCCGCGGTTGGAAACATACACATGGCGGCCATCCCCCGAGAGATGGATGTCCGCACATGTGTTCCCGCCGCTGAAGCCCTCCGGCAGCGTCGAAATGCTCTGCAGCGCGGTCAACGTTCCCGCGCCCGCATCATAGGCCAGCACCGTCACCGTGCTGTCCAGCTCACCCACCGCGTACACGTGCCGGCTGTCCGTTCTGAATACCACGTGCCGCGGGCCTGCGCCCGGCTTCACCGCCGCTTCGCTATGCGGCTCAAGGGTGCCGTTATCCGCGTCGACGCGGTACACCAGCAGCCGATCGAGGCCCAGATCGGCAGAAATCGCGTACCGATTGTCCGGCGCCACCACAATCGAATGCGCATGCGGGTGCTCCTGGCGGTCCTTCCGCGGCCCCAGCGCCCCCTCGTGCTTCAGCAGCTGCGCAGGCTCGCTCAGCCCGCCGTCCGCTTGGACCCGGTACGCGGTAACGCTGCCGCTGGAATAGTTGGCCGCGAAGACGGCGCGGCCTGTCGCATCGGCGCTAATATAACAGGGCGACTCGCCCCCCGTCGGCTGCTGGTTCAATTTCGTCAGCCTGCCGGTTCCCTCTTCCACCGCATAAGCGGCGGAGGAGCCGCCGAATTGCCCCAAATACGTATTGGTTTCGCTGACCGCATAGAGGACCGTCCGGTCCTTATTCAAGGTGAGGAAAGAAGCGTTCGGCAAATCGGTATACGATTCCAGAAGCGTCAACTTCCCGTTATGCGGATGAAACTTGTATAAGGAGATTCCGGTCTTACTCTGTTCGTCCGTATAGGAGCCCACGTAACATAATTGTTCTTTGGCATTTGACATTAGCCATCATCCTCCACTTGTTCATATCAGTCTTTTCGTTCACCGAACCGTGAGGCAGCGGCCGTCGCCGCCATGGCAAGGATCGCGCCATAGAGCGCCAGCTCCATATCGTGGTGCGTATCCCACGGGTCGCCTTGGGTTCCAAGGAACAGCGTCCCGATCTCCGGGGCAACGAGCAGCGCCACCCACATCTCAATGAGTTCATAGAAAGCCCCTAATGCCAAAATCATGACACAAGTCATGACATAAAGCCACTTTCGCCCAAGCGGCGTCCAAGCTCGCAAAGCCTCTCTCAGCGGATAGGCAAGCAGCAGGCCGAAGCTGAAATGCACCAAACGGTCGTAATTGTCGCGTTCCGAATGCAGCAGCCATCTGAGCCATACGTCCACGAGATTTTCATTGTATGAGTAATGAGCCCCGACAGTATGCAGCGCGAGGAACAGAGCGATTAACGCATAAGATAAATTGGAAAAAGTCATCCGCTTATACGTGCTGACAAGACCGATCAGCGTCGCCCAGATCAGCAAATTTTCCAGCATCCAATCGAACCTGCTGTATGGCGCATAAGCCATCCAAATCCACAAAGCCGCATAGAGAATGATCAGTATGTGCAAAGTTGTATTGCTGCGAAAAACAGCTGGTTTTCCCATGGCTGAGCCCCCTTGTTTTAGGTTTCAAACTCAGGTTATCTCGCCACAGTGTTTTCCAAAAGTACTAAGTTTATGTAGTACCGCTTGTTAAGTGGGATGAAGCTCGTACAGAACAGGCGTCACGCCGGTGCCTTCAAAAGCTTGCCTGATGCGGGCGGGGTAAGCCTGCAGCTCAGATAGCGTCGCAATTAGAAAAATCGCTTCTTCCGCTCCCCGCTGTGCCGACTGCTCGCTCACTCGCTCCAGGGTCGTATACGCGAACCTTCCCCAAGGCGCCGTATCCGGAGAGACTGCCGGATCTATCCAGTACGGGATGTGCAGGCCGTGGAACCATGCCATCTTCAGCAGCTGCTCCGCAATGGCGCCTGTGCCGTACAGCGTCAAGGAGCGGACCCCGTCCTCTTTCACTTGATGAAAGAGGTCGAACATCATCGTCTGCGGTCCGAAGCTGTCCGTGAGCCGCAGGTAATACCGGTACAAGTAATACGGAAACCGCCGGGTCGCCATGCCCTGAGGCCAATTCACATTCAACACGGACGGGGCGTAATTGCAGGCATTCAGGAAAGCTTCCGCCCCCTCCGCGTACCATTCCTCGGCAACCACGCCGCAGATCGGGGCGATGTACTCCGTGCCGTAATTGTCCTGATGCGTCAAATCACCGAGCAGCTGCGCTTCCTGCGGCATCGGCATGGCAAGCACGCGGTGCAGCGGCTTCGCCCACTCTTCAGGCTGCCGGGACGCCCTTGCCAGCCTCCCCTCTTTTTGCCGGAGCAGGTAGGCATAATAGCTTTGGAACGCCAGCGCCCCTTCCTGGCAAGCTTGCTTGAGCGCATACTCTTCGTCCGATCGATGAAGCTCCGCCAGGACCGGAGATATGCTCCCCGCTTCCTCCCGGGAATAACGGAGCGTCGAGCCGAAGGCGCCCATCATCAGCTCTTCCAGGAAAGCCGGCGTTCTCGCAATCCGCCTGCCGGCCTCGCTGCCGCCGCTGCCTGCACGCAGCATGCTGCGAATGTTCATGCCTTGCATGCGGCGCTCATCCGTCCGGCCTGAGCCGACGGCGAGCAGATGCAGCATCTGCGGCTTCAGCCCTGCGAGGCGGACAATGTTCTCCAGCGCGCTTTGGATCGTGCCTTGAAAGCCGATATCGACGGTCGCCAGCCGCTCCGGGGAGCCGAACGATTGCGTCAAATAACCGATGAAAAGCTCCCGGTGCCGCTGAATCGAAGCTTCAATCCGTCCTTGCGCCTCGGCGCTCAGCAGTGCTTCTTGAAGCAGCGCATAGACTGTTGTTTCACCGCTTACCGAGGCCGTCATCCTCTTGCAAGATTCGACCGTTTCTTGAAGATAAGGCGCCAACCGGTCGTCTTGCGGACCGTCAATGCCCAATACGTCGAACAGCTCGTGTACTTTCAGCCCATGGATTCCCGCCAGAGCCGCCAGCTCCGCCTCGCCGAACCGCTCCAGACCCGCCATCATCGTCGCTTGCCTGGACACATAAACAGGCTTCACCTGCAGCTCCATTCCTCTCAGCCGGGAAGCGTGTTCGAGCATGGGCGCAAGCAGGTACGCCTCCCTCATGAGCGGATTCACACAGGTGATGTTCTCCTGCTCGCAAACATCAAGCACCCATTCGCATAAGGCGTGCAGGAACGGCCCGATCACATCCGTGCCGAACTGATACAACAGACGCTCCTTCTCCCCGCGACTCTCCGCTGCGCCTGATGCCGCAGCCAGCTTGCGCAGCGACTTCCACTCCGGAAGCATATCGCCGTGCCTGACGAACTCCCAATGGTGAATGCTGGCGAAATGCTCCGGAATGACGGGATAATGGAGTCCTCTGATCCCTTCTAGCGCTGCACCGGCCACGTCAGCCGCTACATTATCGCCGATATGTACGATTGCGGATGCTTCGATGTGCGGATAAAGGGCTTTCAGCCGGGCGAACAGATGCCCCGACGACTTCCCTTCCCTCTCCTCGGAAGAAACGAGAATCGTGTCCACACAGCTCATATCCAGGCCGCTCGAGGCCAAGATGGTGCGGAGCTGCGCGGAAGATAAGTACATATCGGATAGCAGCGCCACCGGAATACCCGCTTGGCTGCAGGCATAGAGCAGCGAAGCCACATGAGGGTTCACGTAACAGACGTCCGCTTCGGCTTCGACTTCCATCCGCGCGAATGTATCCCTGCTGCCGAGGATCTCCGGCATTTCTTCATAAATGAGTTCCAATGTCACTTCGGCAAAGCCTGTCCGTGCGGCTTGCCGCTCACGGGCTTGGGATTCCGCCCGAATGCGCATGTCTTTGAATGCGGCCGCCGAGACGGACGGTGCCAGATCGCCATGGCCGAGCGCTCTCTCGCCAACTATCGCAAACACATCGGACGGATTGGCGCAAGTGCGGAACAATAGCGTATCGAAAATATCCAAGCTGAGCAGCTTGGGCGTTGGTAATTCATTTTGCAAAACGCGGAGATAGCGGTCCTTTGTCCATAAGTGTACATCCTTCGAACTGATCCCGGTATGCGGTACCTGCAGCATAAGGTTCCTCCTTAACGCTCTTAGCCAGAAATTGATTTGAGAAATGTGACACAATTGAGGTAAGCTTATTCTATGAATATTCGGAGGTGCTCGATCATGCCGGCCCAACCCTTGGTGTCCATTATTATTCCGACGTATAACCGTCGTATTGAGCTTGCGGAGCTCGCAGAATCATTATACCGTCAAACGTACACAAACCTGCAAATTATCGTTGTCAACGATGCCGGTCCTCCGGTAGATTTCATTAAGGAGCTGTACCCGGAGCTCTCCATTCAAATTGTGAATATGCCGGAAAATGCCAAGCATGTCCATGCACGCAACCGCGGTTTGCAAGAGGTCAAAGGCGATTATATCATGCTGTGCGATGATGACGATCTGCTGCTTCCGATTCATATCGAACGGATGCTGCAGGAGATCGAAGGCTATGATCTGGTGTATCCGGACGTTGAAATCTTCGATTATGTGTATGAGAACAACGCTCGTTCCATCACGAACCGGTTTGTTTTTGCCTATGAATTCGATGTGCCGGCGATGCGCCGATTCTCCACCTTCTTCTCCTCCGGCTGCATTTTCCGCCCGGAGCTGATCGAAGCTTTGGGGCCGTTTGATACGGAAGTATTCCATTATTGGGACTGGGACTTCTTCTTGAGAGCAGCGGAGAAGTTCCGCGTAAAGCGCGCGCCGATCGCCAGCGTCCTGTACGCCTTCGCGCAGGCAGGCAGCAGCAACATGTCCGGACAGCTCGACAACATGCGCCCTTATCTGGACATGCTGTCCGCCAAGCACGGGCTCGGCGACCTGCCGACCAAGAACTTCTTCCTTCTGCTCGAAGAGCCGGAAGTGAAAGCGCGCGAGGCCAAGACCGAGCTCGTCTGGGACGGAGAGCCGATTCGCTCGCGCCTATTCGAGTAATCCTTTGGCATACAGACTGCGGAACTCGCTCGGCGTCATCCCCTCCTGCTCCTGAAACCGCTGATTGAAATAACTCGCGCTGGCATACCCGGCCAAGGCGGCGATATCTTTCACCGGCATCGTTTCCTTCTCGATCAGGTGCTGCTTGGCGAATTGGATCCGGCACAGCGTGATGAAGGAGAGCGGCGTCATCGAGGTCGCTTTGCGAAACAATTTGCAGAAATAGTACGTAGACACGCCTGTGAGCTCGGCCCATTCCTCCAGAATGAACGGCTCGCAGGCTTTTTGCTGCATCATCGGGAGCAGCGCAAGAATGCGGTCAACGGATTCCATCCCGCGGTTGCCCGTTAGCGGTGCGGCATAGCTCATAAACTCGCTCAAAATCTTATACGTTAGCGTAGAAAGATTCGTCTGCCTGAGAATGCCGTTATTTTCGGCTTCCAGCAGCAGCTCGTGAAAGGCTTCCTCCAGCTCCGTCCACCTCTTTAGCGTCCAAAGCGTCCGCAGAAAGCCTTTCTCCAACAAAAACTCCTTCAAATGCTTCCCGTAGAAATGAACCCAACGAACGTTCCACGGATCATCCTTGGAAGAGTAGTAGCGCTGCTCCTGGTAAGGGAAGTACAGGAATGCGTCGCCCTTTTGCAGCACATGCTGATCCCCTTCGATCTCCACGTAGCCTTTGCCCGAGATGATGAAGTGAATGCTGTATGTTTCGTAGTACCCTTCTTGCCGGTAAACGGAATGGCCGGGGTGGTCGGTGTACCATCCGACGGATTCCGGAAAAATGAAATAAGAGGACTGCTGAAATCTCGGCAGCATCACTTGTCTCTGCATACGTACCCCCTCTTCCAAATGACAATATTACGATATCGGATGCAATATATTATCATATTCATTTTAAATAACTCGATTTATAATAACAATATAACGCTATCAAATATTTTTCTAGAAGGAGATTATACCGTCATGACAAAGCTTCGTTGGGGAATTCTAGGATGTGCCAAAATTGCGATCAGAGCTTGCATTCCCGGCATTCAGCAATCCGAGACCGGTGTTGTAAGCGCTATTGCGAGCCGCAATTTACAGAAGTCGCAGGAGACTGCGGAGCAGCTGGGAATTCCGAAAGCATACGGCAGTTATGAAGAATTGATTGCCGACCCGGATATCGATGCGCTGTACATCCCGCTGCCGAATCACCTTCATAAAGAGTGGACCATTCGTGCGGCAGAGGCCGGCAAGCATGTGCTCTGCGAGAAGCCTGCCGCACTGACGGCGGCCGAGGCGGAGGAAATGGTTGCCGCGTGTGAGAAGGCCGGCGTCCAGTTCGCGGAAGCTTTCATGTATAGACATCATCCCCGCTTCGAGCGCATCAAGCAAATTATCGATTCCGGGGAAATCGGCGACATTCGCGGCATTCACGGCGCATTCACCTTCAGCAATCCGGGCGACAAGACGAATGTGCGCTACAAGCGCGAATGGGGCGGCGGTTCGCTCTACGACGTAGGCTGCTATCCGATCTCCGCAGCGAGAATGATTCTAGGCAGAGAGCCTGAAGCGGTGACAACGCACGCCTTCTTCTCGCCGGAGCATGACGATGTCGACATGATGATGTCCGGGCTGGTGGAGTTCAGCGGCAATGTCGCGCTTACGTTTGACTGCGGCATGTGGGCGGGCTTCCGCAACACGCTGGAAATCGTTGGCGCGACAGGCCGCATCGAGGTTCCTTCCGCATTTGTCACGCCAACGGAGGAATCGGGCCATTTCATCGTCCATGCAGGCGGTGAGCGCCGAGTTGAGAATGCTCCTTTCCTTAATCAATATTCGCTTGAGGTTGACGACTTGGCTTACGCCGCTTGGGGTAAGAAAGCACCGAATTACGCGGCTGGCGATGCCATTTTGAACATGAAAGTACTTGATGCCTGCCTGCAATCCGCAAGAGAGCGTTCCCGTATCGTTCTTTAAACTACTAATGAATCGGTGAAAGGTTGGGATGACCGCGATGAAGCACATTCAAATTAAAGGCTTGGACAAACCTGTATCCAAACTGATTATGGGCTCGGACTTTTTCCGTCTGGACAACAAGCAGGAAGTTAGCGACATTCTTGGACACTATCTGGCGATCGGCGGCAATACGATCGACTCGGCATTCATCTATTGCGGCGGCCAGAGCGAGCAGGCGCTTGGCATTTGGCTCGATGAAGTGGGCAACCGGGATGACATCAATATCTTCACCAAAGGCGCGCACCACGACGCTAACGGCCCGCGGGTGAACGCGGAAGCGATCCGCAGCGACTTGTTCACGTCGCTTGAGCGGCTGCGCACCGATTATATCGATTTGTACGCGCTGCACCGCGACGATCCGGCTGTTCCGGTCGGCGCCATCTTGGAAGCGCTGAACGAGCATGTGGAAGCCGGACGCATCCGCGCCTTCGGCGGCTCCAACTGGACGCATGAGCGTCTGCAGGAAGCGAACGACTATGCGGCGAAGAACGGGCTTATCGGCTTCAGCTTCTCCTCGCCGAACCTCTCCCTTGCGAAGGCCAAAGAGCCGTTCTGGAAGGACTGCGTGTCCATCGACGAGGCAGGCCTGCGCTGGTATGAAGCGGCGCAGATGCCGCTTCTCTCGTGGTCTTCGCAGGCGCGCGGCTTCTTCACCGGCCGGTACACGCCGGATGTGCTCGACAATGCCGATCTCGTTCGCGTATTCTACAGCGACGAGAACTGGACGCGGCTGCGCCGCGCGGAACAGCTGGCACAGGAGAAAGGCGTCACCGCGATCCAAATCGCGCTCGCCTATGTGCTGAACCAGCCGTTCCCGTCCTGCGCGCTCATCGGCCCTCGCACGCAGGCCGAGATGGAGTCATGCCGCGACGGTGCGGAGCTCGTGTTGACTCCGCAGGAGATGGCATGGCTAGATTTGACTGCAGCTGCGGTATAGCTGCTTTGTTTACCCCGGCTGCTTGCGGCCGGGGTTTTGTTGTGCCCGCTGGCCGGCTAACGGCACAGCAGCGGTGCGAGCATCCTAGCCGCCGGCACATGCAGGGGCTTCCGGATCGCAGCCTCCCTCGTTCTAACTATCGGACACAACGGACGCTATTTGCCATTTTGGAGCTGATTTTCAGCTCTAACGGACACAGGTGACGCTATTCTGCTGAAATCGTAGCGAATCGCCCAAATAATCCGCGAATAGCGTCCTCCCTGTCCGTTAGAGTTTCATCGGACGCCTCAGCCTGCAGATAACGGCTCGTGTGTCCGTTAGATCAGTGCGATGCTGCTCGGCGGCCGCCAGAAGAATACCAAGCCGCTGCCCGGTGGAGGCGTGGTTAATGGGCGGCGCAACCGATGGCTTCCGATGCGCACGCAGCGCCCCTCGCTCTAACGGACACAGTGGACGCTATTTGCCGTTTTGGAGCCGGTTCTCAGCTCTAACGGACACAGGTGACGCTATTCTGCTGAAATCGCAGCGAATCGCCCAAATAATCCGCGAATAGCGTCCTCCCTGTCCGTTAGAGTTTCATCGGACGCCTCAGCCTGCAGATAACGGCTCGTGTGTCCGTTAGATCAGTGCGATGCTGCTCGGCGGCCGCCAGAACACACCTTGAACGCCGGTTCATGCCGATTCAACTACATCCTGCTTTACTTCTATGTCTTTCTGTCATATCTACATCACCCGTATCTTCTACCTCTCGCTCATCTACTTTCCGTTACTTCTACATCTTTCTGTCACATCTACATCACCCGTATCTTCTACCTCTCGCTCATCTACTTTCCGTCACTTCTACGTCTTTCTGTCACATCTACATCACCCGTATCTTCTACCTCTCGCTCATCTACTTTCCGTTACTTCTACGTCTTTCTGTCATATCTACATCACCCGTATCTTCTACCTCGAGCTCATCTACTTTCCGTTACTTCTACATCTTTCTGTCACATCTACATCATCCGCATCTTCTACCTCTCGCTGATCTGCTTTCCGTTACTTCTACGTCTTCCTGTCATATCTACAACTTCCGCATCATTTACTTCCCCCCATCTCCTTCATCACAGCACCAGCAGCGGATTAAAAGGACACACCACCAAGCTGCCCAACGGGTTGGGCATTGCTCCTCGCCCGCTCCCACGAAATGGTCGTTGTAACTTTTCCTAAATCTGTTTGTCTTATTTTGACAAAAGTACACAAAAGCCTTATATTGATTTCAAACAAAACAATTGTGTAACACATAATGGAAGGTGAACTGAAATGGCAATCATCAGCGCAATTTTCGTAGCGCTTGTAGCAGCAGAGCATGTATACATACTCATATTGGAAATGTTCCTGTGGACGACCCCCCGAGCGCTTAAAGCTTTCGGAACGACCAAAATGTTCGCGGAAGAAAGCAAATCATTGGCCGCCAACCAAGGATTGTACAACGGCTTTTTGGCAGCGGGGCTTATATGGGGCCTGCTTCATCCCGATGCCGCTGTGGGGCATCAGCTTCAGCTATTTTTTCTCGGCTGCGTGCTTGTTGCCGCAATCTATGGAGGCATCACGGCCAAACGATCGATTCTCATCGTTCAGGGCCTTCCCGCTCTCATCGCGATGGTCGCTGTGCTAGTAGCAGGATAGCATGGAACCGCTGCATAGACCCGGCCCGGCCACTTCCGGTCTGATAGACGCTTATCCTTCCGCATGATAATATAGAAGCTAGCATGATTTTACATCGTTAGCCCGCTTTCCCGAAGAAGGAAAGCTTACAGGAGGTACCATGGGAAAGACAGATATACGCCGCGATGCCATAATGCAAGCCATTAAAGATAAAGGCTCCATCGCCTTGATCGATATCGTTCAACAGTTTGGCGTATCGGAAGCTACGGCAAGACGGGACCTTGAGATTCTGGAGCAAGAGAAACGCTGCATCCGAACCTTCGGAGGCGCCGTGTTGGAAAGCTTGAAGGTGGAAGTTCCCTTTTTTAACAAAATGGACCTCTATACAGAAGAAAAGAAAGAAATCGCCGACAAGGCGCTGAACTTCATCGAAGACGGCGACATCATCGGCTTGACGGGCGGAACGACCACAACGTTCATCGCCAAGAAGCTCAACCAATTCAAAAACCTCACTGTCATCACCAATGCAGTGAATATCGCGTATGAACTGATCGGCACGCAAGGACTGCAGCTGATTCTGACAGGCGGAGTCATCCGCACGCAAACGTTCGAGCTATCGGGCCCGCTGGCCAATGCGACGCTCGATAACCTAAGCATCCGCAAAACATTCATGGGCGTAGACGGCATCTCGCTAACCCGCGGCATGATGATCTATAACGAGCTGGAAGCGGAGACGAACCGCCGGATGATGAAGCAGTCGATGGAAACGTATCTGGTCGCCGACCATTCCAAATTCAGCCGAAGCTCGCTCTTCGTCATCGGCGAGGTGCAGGAGACGACAGGCATTATCAGCGATTCCAAAATCACCCCGGAGATGAAGGATGCCTTCAAAGACGCCGGAGCCCCCTTCCTGTAAAAAAACAAAAAACTCGACCTCACGGCAAGTCGCCGTGGGATCGAGTTTTTTCATTTAACAGCAGCGGTTGATTTTGCCGCTCTCATAGCGTTCATGCAGGGAGCGCATGTAGAATTCTTTCTCCGTCAACACCGGATTGCCGGGATGATGTTCCTGCTGGTGTTGCACATATTTGGCATAGTCCGGAATATTGAAAATGATTTTAATCGTAGTGTTCACCTTGCGCGAAAAACGGGCAATCGCTCTCAAACTCATCACGCTCCGAATGTAGATTGAACGAACGGCGATTCCTTCAGTTGAGGCTTCTGTTTCTGAACGATAATGTTGAACCATAAACGAATCGAAATGATGATCATCAGCAGAACGACGATCCCGAAGAAGATCGTAAGGCCCGCATCGATGTAATTGTTCGTGACGATTTGTTGCATGACTTCCATATTTTTGGCGGGCGCAATCACTTGGCCGCTGTCAATGCCGGCCTGATATTTCTTCGCTGCCGCCAAGAATCCGATGCTCGGATTGGCAGAGAACGCTTTCTGGTATCCGGCAGTAAGGGTTGTCACAGCCAAGAAAACGAATGGAATGATGCTTACCCAAGCATGGCGGGCTTTGCCCATTTTGATCATAATGGTAACGGCAACGGCCAGCGCGATAGCGGCCAGCATTTGATTCGCAATGCCGAACAATGCCCACAGCGAGTTAATGCCGCCGAACGGATCGACCGCCCCTTGATACAAGAAATATCCCCAAGCCAAGCACACAAGCAGCGAAGCGATGAAATTGTATCTGAAATTGGTCGTTTGACCGAAAGGCTTGTAGAAGTTGCCCACCAGATCCTGCAGCATGAAGCGGCCGACACGAGTCCCTGCATCTACAGCTGTTAAAATAAATACGGCTTCGAACAAAATCGCAAAATGGTACCAAAACGCTTTGGCGCCGCTCAGGAACGTTGAGAAAATCTCCGCCATACCGACAGCCAGCGTCGGCGCTCCGCCCGTACGGGAAAGAATCGTTTTCTCGCCGATCTCCTTGGCTGTGCTTGTAATTTGGTCCGGCGTCAAGGTGAAGCCCCAGGACGAAATTTTCGCAGCGACCGCAGCGGCATCCGTACCGATAACAGCAGGTGAAGAGTTCATGGCAAAGTAGATGCCCGGCTCCAAGGAACATGCTGCAATAAGCGCCATAACGGCAACGAAAGATTCGGCGGCCATCCCGGCATAGCCGATGAACGGCGCATGGCTTTCTCGATCGATCATTTTCGGCGTAGTACCGGAGGAAATCAAGGCATGGAACCCGGACACGGCACCGCACGCGATAGTGATAAACAAGAACGGGAACAAATTACCGGAAAAGACAGGACCGGTGCCATCGATGAATTTCGTCACGGCAGGCATTTTGAGTTCAGGCAGGATCAGCATAATGCCTCCGGCCAGCAGCACAATTACGCCGATCTTCAAGAACGAGCTCAAGTAATCCCGCGGCGCAAGCAGCACCCATACCGGCAAGACCGAAGCTATCAAACCATAAATGACCATCATGATTGCGATTTGCGGCGCACTGAACGTAAACATTTTGGATAGGAGCGGACTTGCCGCAACGTATTGACCCAACCACAGAACGATCATAAGCAGTACGAAGCCAATGATGGAGCCCTCGATCACTTTCCCCGGACGAATATAGCGCATATAAAAGCCCATGAAAATCGCAATCGGCATCGTCATCGCGATGGTGAACATTCCCCACGGTGATTCTGCTAACGCTTTCACAACAACGAGTCCAAGAACGGCCACGATGATAATCAAAATCGCAAGCGTCGCAATGGAAGCCAGCGTACCGCTGAAACGGCCGATTTCATCCTTGGCCATTTGGCCGAGCGACTTGCCGTCACGGCGCATAGAGCCGACCAGCGTTACGAAATCCTGCACGCAGCCGGCAAGAACAGCGCCGATGATGATCCAGAGAATGCTCGGCAGGTACCCCATTTGCGCGGCAAGAATAGGTCCAACCAGCGGACCCGCCCCGGCGATAGCGGCGAAATGATGGCCGAACAGCACGTACTTGTTGGTCGGCACGTAATCTTTGCCATCGTTATTGACGTGTGCCGGCGTAGCCCGCTTATCGTTCAATTCGTAAATTTTTCGAGCGATGAAACGGCTGTAAAAGCGATAACCAAATGCATACGTACAAATCGCGGCGATAATGAGCCATACCGCCGAGATGCTTTCACCTCTGGACAAGGCGAGCATAGCGAACCCGGATGCGCCAAGCGCGGCGATGACCGCCCAGATGACGTAGGAAACAAATTTGTTTTTTAACAGCAACATATCTATGACACCCTCCAATGAACATGATTAGTATTGATAGCGCTTACAGGAAGTATAGCTTGTTTGGGCGACAAGCGGAATACCTGAAACGCAACATGCCATTTTCGAGCCTCATGATGTTATATTTCGAGCTTCAAACGCAGCAGCTTCACATAGTTCCGGCTAACGGGAATGGAGCTTCGCTCCGCATCCTCCATCAGCAAATTATAAGCGCCATTTACCCATGACTTCATCTCGGAGATGGCGGCAAGGTTAACGAGATAGCTTTTGTGGCAGCGAAAAAAACCGTACGGCTCGAGCTTCTGTTCCAGCTCCGACAACGTATACGAGACATGATACGCTTTATCGTACAGGTGCACCTGCACATGCTTCACCTCTTTGCTGATGTACATGATATCCTTCGGGGATACATAAATGATCCCTTCCCCCAGCTCCAGCGCCAGCTTCACACTCGATTTGGCGGAAGGCGCCGTTTGGCCCGCCGTGCTTGGGACAGCGGATCCGCCGCTTGGCTGCTGTATTTTGCGCAGCTCCCGAAATACGATCGCAATATCCTCCTCGTCGTACGGCTTCAGCATATAATGAAAAGCGCGCAGTTTGAACGCATGAACTGCATATTGATCGTATGCGGTCGAGAAGACGATTTTCACCTGCGGGTTCAGTTCCCCTACGATTTCGGCAACCTGCAGTCCATTCAAGTCCGGCATATCCATATCCAGGAACAAAACGTCCGGAGCTTGCTCTTTCACCTTCTTGATCGCATCCATGCCGCCGGTTGCCGCGGTAACCTTGTCCACCTCTTCGCACTGTTCCAGCAGATAGACCAATTCCTCTCTAGCCGGCTCTTCATCGTCTGCAATGACAACGTTCCATCCCATTTCGATCACCTTACCCAAAATTTAATGATTGTACCTTCTCCCGGCGTACTTTGAATGTCCAGCGGATGATCGCCGCCATAATGATAGCTTAACCGCTGTTCAATATTTCGCAGAGCCATGCCGGTATGCTCCTCTTGGCTTTGAAGTTCCGCCGCTTCCAGACCGACGCCATTGTCCTCCACCGTGATCCTGGTGCGCAGCCTCCCCCCGTCCTCCTGCTCCTCTTTCACCGTCAGGCGGATGATGCCGATGCCTGGCTTGTTTTTGATGCCGTGAACGATGGCATTCTCGACCAAGGGCTGAATCGTGAAGGGAGGGATCGACCGCTCCAGCAGTCTTTCTTCAATATCGGCGTAAAATTCCATCTGATCGCCAAGACGGGACTTGATAAGACTGAGATATGACATCACCAGCTCATATTCGTCCCGGATCGTGACCAGGCGCTCATTGCCGTGGCTCATATTTTTCCGCAAAAATTTGGACAAATGCATCACCATCTGCCGAGCCTCTTCCGGCTTCGTACGGATGAACGACTTGACCGTGTTCAGCACATTGAACAGGAAATGCGGATTCATCTGCGCCTGCAGAGAGCGGATCTCCGCATCGGCGAGCAGCTGCGTCTGCCGCTCGGATTCCACGAACGCATACTGCTGGGACAGCAGCTCGGCCAGAGAAGCGAGCATTCTCCGGCGGGACGGATTGTCATCCTGCTCCCTTTCGTAATACAAGCGGAAATGCCCGATCGGCGGTCGATGGGGGACGCGGATAAGCAGATCGCTCCAATATTTCGTTTTTCTGCCTTCCGCGATCCATGCTTCGCCGTCTTTGCTGAAAAACGCCCCAACCGCCTTCATTTCCCCATGCAGCACTTTGGCAATTCCCGCTACCGCCTTGTCGAATTCCAGCCGCCACAGGGGCATCGTCATGTCCGCAATTTGCAGCGCCTGATGCGCATGTTCCGCGCCGATCCGCGCCTCTTCCCGTTCCATCGTGTTGTACAACACGAAATAAAGCGCCACGCCGACGCTGTTCGCTAACGTCTGCGGCAAGCCGATAAGCGACACCAGGTTGACGGCTTCTCCCCACGGCTTGGCGAGCGCAAGGATAAGAATCATTTGCAGCGCTTCCGCTAGAAAACCGACGACGAATGCCAACTGAACGGAGGAAACTTTGCGGAACCGTTTCTTGAAAGCATTGCGGCATAAGCCGGCGAGCACCCCTTGCAGCATCGGCGCAATCATGCACGCAACGGCGACGAAGCCGCCCAGGCTGTACCGATGCAGGCCGGCGATAGCGCCGACAATGAAGCCGCTCTTGACGCCGCCAAGCAGCCCGGCGATGACCACGCCGACGGTTCGCGCATTCGCGATGGCTGCCGTCGGTGCGACTTCGCCGATCCATGGCGCCGGCCGGTACGAATAATCCGAGACCGTCACGCCGGAGTAGGTGGCCAGGATCGCGTAGGCGGAAAAGAAAACCAGGAAGCGCCACTGATACGTCCGTGCGCCCTGATAGCTCATATAACTGCGCATCCAGCGGCTGCGAGAGAAAGCGAACGCCAGCGCGATCAAGAAGCCCACCCGCTCCATCATATCGACGAACAATTGAAGCATGTTTCACACACCTTTCCTATCGTTATCCTAGCAGAAAACGAAAGGCTTTGCAGTAATGTGCCCCGAAGCTGCTGTACTATCCTTTTTGTCCGGAGTCGATGTTGGGTGGGCTTCTTTGACCACTCACCCCTTGGATCAGCTGCGGAGTTGTATGGCCGGTTCTCTTTGGCTACTATCCCCTTGAATCAGGAGCGGAGTTACTTGGCCGGCTCTCTTTGGACACTATCCCCTTGGGTCAGGTACGGAGTTGTTTGGCGGGCTCCTTTGGACACTATCCCCTTGGATCAGGGGCGGAGTTACTTGGCAGGCTTTCTTTGGACACTATCCCCTTGGATCAGGGGCGGAGTTACTTGGCAGGCTTTCTTTGGACACTATCCCCTTGGATCAGGAGCGGAGTTACTTGGCAGGCTCTCTTTGGACACTATCCCCTTGGGTCAGGTACGGAGTTGTTTGGCCGGCTCTCTTTGGACACTATCCCTTTGGATCAGGGGGGGAGTTACTTGGCCGGCTTTCTTTGGACACTATCCCCTTGGATCAGGTGTGGAGTTACTTGGCCGGCTCTCCCTCCACTATCCCCTTGAGTCAGGGGCGGAATTGTTTGGCCGGCTCTCTTTGGACACTATCCCCTTGGATCAGGGGCGGAGTTACTTGGCCGGCTCTCTCTCCACTATCCCCTTGAGTCAGGTGCGGAGATATACCTGAGCGAATGGGGGAATGGCCAGAAGCGGCGTCCATCCAACACACTGAGCGAACGGGATAGTGACCAGAAGCGGCGTTCATCTCGCACACTGAGCGAACGGGATAGTGGCCAGAAGCAGCGTCCATCCGACGCACTGAGCGAATGGGATAGTGACCAGAGTCCGTTCATCTCACGCACTGAGCGAATGGGATAGTGACCTGAAGCGGTGTTCATCTCGCACACTGAGCGAACGGGATAGTGGCTAGAAGCGGCAATTCATCCATAACCCTGAGCGAACGGGATAGTGGCCAGAAGGAAAGTTCATCCAACACACTGAGCCAATGGGATAGTGGCCAGAAGGAGCGTTCATCCAACACACTGAGCGAATGGGATAGTGGCCAGAAACGATGTTCAGGCTACACACTCGAGGGTAAGAGAAAGAAGGAAGAAAAAATGGAACCGCCGCTCGGGCAGTTCCATCCAAATCACTATTAACCGGCTTTTGCTTCCTCGCCACTTGTCTGATTAATTGCATTCGCCTTATACTTCAGCGTCGGAAGCATGATCAGAATGCCAATTACAAACAACGCGGCAGAAGCAATATAAATGCTTGCAAGCGGGAAAGCAGCTTTAATGCTGCCAGTCAAGCTCATCGTCAGAACCATCGCTCCCATAAACAACGGGTTCAAAATCCCATTGACACGCCCGACGAAGGACTCTTCGGTATTGCCTAGAATCATCGTCGAAATACCGATTTGAATGGCCGGCATCACGAGACCGGACATAAATTGGAACACTAGCGCCAGCCAAACCAGATGCGTAAGTCCTAACACAGTGAATGCAACGACGTTTACCGCCATGCCGATAATAAGGAGCATCTGCGGTGATACTTTTTTGGAGAAGCCCATCGTCAAGCCGCCCCCGACAATCATCGCAACCCCGTTGGCTGCCATGAACCATTGTAGATCTTGTTTCGGCAAGGATAGATTTTCGGTTACCAAAAAAATGCCAAGCTGGGAGATAAGACCGATCCCGAGTCCGGCTACCAAGAAACATCCGCCTAAGGTGACAAGCATTTTATTCTTCAGAACATACCTGAACCCTTGACCCATTTCTGCGATAATGTGCGTGGACGGTTTCTCGGTATCTCCGATATTTTTGCGGTCGGCAGGCAGAAATGTCAGCACCAGCGCGGATAAAAGGAAACACACGCCCATAATGGCAACCGCCACTTCAATCCCGAAGTGGTAGTACACGAACGTTCCCATAATTGGCCCCAAAATCATGAAGATCGCCATCATCGATTGGAATAGCGACATCCCCATTTGCATTTGGGATTCGTGAACATGGACTTTGAACAGCTTCATGCCGGAAGGCTGAGAAAATTGGGACAAAATCGACGACACAAGCGTGGCGAAAAAGATCGCCTTCCACGAGCCGAAGTACAGCGTCACCATGATAACAAATACGGAAATGGCGCTTAATATATCACACCAAACCATCGTCAGTTTGGGTCTCCACCGGTCGGCGAACGCGCCGCCAATGAAAGAGAAGATAAAAATTGGTGCGAACTCGGCCACCGAAATCAAAGAAATCGAATAAGGATTATTATTCGTCATATCCGTTACATAGAGAAGTATCGCAAAGTTGCGGATCCAGATGCCGATTTGCAGAAAAAGGCCTGATAGCATAATGGACTGCACGAAACGATTAGCGAAAAAGGATCGCATCGTAGGCGCGTCCGAAGCTATTGTTTGAGACATAAGAAAAAACACCCCTTCTTCATTCATTAGTCCATAAAACTTAACTTCTTCTTGACGAGAAAAAAAGAAATAAAGTTTCATAAGCCTTATTCAATTTAACGAAAAAGGTGGTTACCGTCTAGTGACATAGGTCATATGACCGGTCATAAAGGTTCAGCGTGACTGTGACATCAGCAGCGCAGCGCCAACAGCCCCTGCGGCCGAGCCAAGCGAGGATGATGCGAACCGGACCGGCCGGCGAATCGAAGGCAAGCAGCGCTCTTCGACGATCTCGCGCATCGGTCCGAGCAGTCCCTCGCCGATCCGCGAAGCGCCGCCGCCAAGAACGACCACCTGCGGATTCAGCAGGTGGAGGATACTCACGAGCCCGATGCCGAGTGCCCGGCCCGCTTCGCGCAGGATGCCTGCAGCATCGGCATCCCCTTCCGCGGCTGCTACCGCAACGAGCCGCGCATCCACGCGGCCCGGGTCCCCGCCCGACAGCCGCGTGAGCGCGCCTTCGCCGCCTGCGCGTACGAGCTCTGCGCCGCGGCGGCCAATGGCGGTGCCTGACGCATAGAGCTCCAGGCACCCCACGTTCCCGCAGGGGCAGAGCAGCCCATTTCCATCGATGGAAATGTGGCCGAGCTCCCCTGCGTTACCGTTCGTTCCGGCGATCAGTCGCCCGCCGGAGATGATACCCCCGCCGATCCCCGTGGAGATCGTCACATAGATGCAGTCCGGCGCGCCTTCACCGGCGCCGGCCAGCCATTCGCCGACCGCCGCGGCGGTGGCGTCGTTCTCTACTCTGACCGCGCATGCGAAGCGGTCAGAGAGCACGGCGGCGACGGGAACGTCGCGCCAGCCGAGGTTGGCGGCGAACGTGACGACACCGTTCGCCGTATCCAGCGTGCCCGCGGTGGCTACGCCAATGCCGCGGAGAACGTCGCGGCCGCCGGGCGCCGCCGCGATGAGCTTGTCGATCAGGCTGCACAGCCGATCGAGCACGGCCGCCTCACCCTGCTGCGCGAGGGTGGGGATTTCGTCTTTCGCGATGATGGTGCCATCGCTGGCAATGAGGGCGGCTAACATTTTGGTACCGCCAAGATCAACCCCGACGTAGCAATCCCGCAGAAGTACACCCTCGTCATGGCCATCCTGGCTCTCGGTGGTCCCTTTCGCCACACTCACATCCTGCACCTCACGCACTCCCTCACCTTCCACACTTACGCCCTGCGACTCCCTCACTCCCTCAACTTTCGCACTCACATCCTGCACCTCCCTCACTCCTTCACTTTCCACACTCGCATCCTGCGACTCCCCCACTCCTTCACCTTCAACACTCACATCCTGCATTTCCCTCGCTCCCTCAACTTCCGCACTCACACCCGCATCTGCGTCAGAGTATGTCTGGCCTGTCGCCAAGTTCCGGACTTGCTCGCTCTCGCTCTTCCTCCTCATATCTCCTGCCTCCATCCAATGGGATATAGCTCCGACAGCGTAACAGGCAGCCGCCCGACGGGCTTCTCTTTGCCTAGAAGCACGCTCGCGAGAGAGGCCATCGCCAGCGGGCGATTCTCGTAGCAGGCCAAGTAGGTCTTCACCTCGGGGAATTGGAGCAGATCGTACGGGTTACGGCCCGCAGCGACGATGAGATGCAGCGCTTCGCGTTTGGCCAGCTCCTTCACCAGCTGTGTTTGCCCCTGTGAGAAAGTGGCGTTGTACGTCACGACCACGACTTGCTGCTTGCCTTCGGCAGCTTGCAAGATGGTCTCGATTTCCGGCTCTGACGGAAATAATCCCACGTACACCTCTTCGACAGGCTGGCCGGAAATATCCGCTAATGCGCTGCCCAGCGTGCCCTGACGCTCCACCACTTCATCGATCTCCGTGCCTGCCTGCACTTCCGTCCAGACGACCAGAAGCGATTCGTGCATGTCCACGAATTTGGCGGTTTCGGCTTTCACCAGCGTAATGCTTTTGCGGCTAAGCTCCTTCGCCAAGAGCTGGTGCTCCGGAGTCGAAATCGGTTCGTCCGGGACAGGGACCAGCTTATCGAAAGCAATTTCACGCTTGCATTTATGAGTCATTATCCGCAGCAAGGATTCGTCAATGCGGGATTCCGCAATCCGGCCGCTTTCTACGGCAGCAATTACCGCCTCTATAGCGGCTATTTGACGTTCCAGCGTATGGCTGACGAGGATCAAATCCGAGCCGGCTTCCACCGCGCGCACCGCTCCCTCGGCCACGCCGATCCCCTCGGAGATCGCTTTCATTTCCAGGCAGTCGGTGACGATCAAGCCTTGGAAACCAAGCTCCTTTCGCAGCAGCTCCGTCAAAATGCGATAGGACAGCGTCGACGGAACTCCGCTTGGCTCCAGCGCAGCGAATACGACATGCGCCGTCATAATGGCGTCTACGCCGCCTTCGATCGCTTGGATGAAGGGAGCCAATTCCAGCTCCATCAAACGCTCCATGCTATGCGGCACAACCGGAAGGTCATGATGCGAGTCCTCCGACGTATCGCCATGCCCGGGGAAGTGCTTGACCGTCGCAATGACGCCTGTATCCTGTAAGCCTCTGACCGCGTGCGTGCCCATGTCGCCGACGATAGCGGCCGTTTCCCCGTAAGAACGCACCCCAATGACCGGATTCAGCCGGTTATTGTTAATGTCGAGGCACGGGGCGAAATTCATATTCACGCCCATTTGGCGCAGCTCCTTTCCCATAATTTTGGAGCTGGCATATACTCCGGCTGGGGCAAAAGTCGCTCCCAGCGCCATGTTGCCCGGCAGCAGCGTCGCTCCTTGTTCAATCCGGGACACCATCCCGCCTTCTTGATCCACCGCAATGAACAACGGCTGCCCGCCGCTGCGCTGGCTCCGTTCCTGCAGTTGGGCCGATAATTGTGCCAATTGGCGGGCATCTTTCACATTGCGCCGGAAATAGATGACGCCGCCGAGCCCATACTGCTCGATTAGCTGCGTAACGGCATCATTCGGCTCCATCGTTTGGAACCCGCAGATAAACATTTGACCTACTTTTTGCCGCAGAGTTAAAGGAAGATGTGAAGAGTTGGACGAGGATGACATCGATGAACACGCTCCTTGATAGTAGGGTTAAGCTTTAACGCTTTCAATCATGCGCTTCTGCAAAAACAGGTAGATCAGAACGACGGGAACGAGACTGAACATAATCGCCGCACATAGCGAGCCGTAGTTCATATTCAGCTGGTCGTAGAAGGCAACCATGCTGACCGGCAATGTGCGAAGTCTCTCTTTGGACTGGAACAAATTAGCCATCATGAACTCGTTCCAACTGCTGAGGAAGTTGAGCATAAACACGGGGAGGAGCATAGGAGCTGTCGTCGGGACGAGGACGCGCCCCAGCAATCCGTAGATCGAGAGGCCGTCCATGATACTCGCATCCTCCAGCTCACTGGGAATGGACTTGAAGATCGCATTAACCATGAAAACCGTGAGCGGCAGTCCAACCGTTATGTAAGGCAAGATTAAAGCCATAGGTGTATTATACAAATGCAAGCTTCTTAGCAGCATATATAGCGGTACAAGCAGCGAGCCTGCGGGTACTAGCAGCGCCAGCATCAGCACTCGTCTGATCGCTTTGCTCAAGCGCGGAAATGTCATGCGTGTCAGCGCGAATGACGTAGCTGTGCCAAGCAGCAGCGTCATCGCTGCCGATATGATTGAAATGACTAGACTGTTCGTGAAATATTGGGAAACGTGCGCTCCCGTCCAGGCGTTCCAATAATTAGATATGAGCCATTCGTTCGGCCAAGACCAGGGCGAAGTGATGATTTCCTTATTCGTTTTGAAGGAGGAGAGGAGTACCCAACCCATTGGTAATAAAATAATGCCGATATACAGAGCCAGGACGGCATGCGGCAGCGCATTTCGAGGCGCCCGCTTCACCACAGCCGCACCTCCTCTTGCTTCGCCGTCATCCATCCGAAAACGGACGTCAATAGTCCGGTAAATAATAATAGGAGCAGCGCAATTGCATTGGCGTAGCCGTATTCGCCTATCCTGTACGCTTTCTTATACATGTAGGTACCCATCACTTCCGTAATCCCGTATGGATTGCCGCCTGTCATGACGAAAACGATATCAAGCGCCTTCATGCCTCCGGTTATCGACAGCAGGATCATCACTAGGATGACGGGCCGCAGAAGCGGAAGCGTCATCGACCAGGCTTGCCGGAAGCTCGATGCTCCGTCCATCTCTGACGCCTCCAGAATGCTCTTCGGAATGGCATGAATCGCCGACACGACCAGAATGACGTAGAAGCCGATCCACTGCCAAGCGTTCGTCACGAGCACGGACAGCATCGCGGTCGATTCATCCGCCAGCCAAGTATGCTGCCATGTCTGCAGACCGGCGGCCTCCAGCACTTGGTTCAGCAAGCCCGCTTCGGGATGGTAGATGAAGCCCCAGAGCACTCCGATCACGGCCGTTGACAAAATCGTCGGAAGGAAGATCATCGTTCGATAGAAGGCCATCCACCGCCGGACTCTGCTCAACGTCAGCGATAATCCGAGAATGAACGGGATCTGCAAGCCTACGGAGAATACGATAAAATACAAATTATTTCGCACGGCCATCCAGAAATATGGGTCCTGGAACGCCGTGATGAAATTGTGCAGACCATTCCATCGGGCCGGCGATACCCCGTTCCACGCTGTGAATCCGTACCGGAAGGACATCATCATGGGGGATATGAAGAAAATGACGAGTAAGAGCAGCGTGGGAATCGTAAAAATGGCGTAAGCCAACCGGCTTCTTCCTGCTTGTTTCATGGCTTAACCTACTATTTCGTATGAGTTTCTTCCTTATTGGAAGCCTCCTGCTGCTTCTGGATATCCGCCATCAACGAGGCCGGGTCCGTTCTTCCGCCTACCAGCTCCTGCATGCCGCGCTCCAGCTTCTCCCGAACCTTGGTCTGGATGCGCGAGTCGAAGGCGGGGAAAGCCCCTTTGCTGCTCGCGAACACTTGCAAGATCTCGGTAACGAGCGGATTCACATTGCTGGTGTCCTGAAGCTTCATCGCAGGCGGCATGCCTTCTTCGACAAGCTGCCTTTTCTGCATCGGTTCGTTATACATCTGGCGGATGAATTCCTTGATCGCCACGAGCTGAGCTGGCGTCGCTTTCCTGGAAAAGCCGTAAGCGTTGGACCAGCCGCCGTTAATATAGCCGTCTCCCGGTCCGCCCATGTCCGGGAAGCTCATGAATCCTACGTCGTTCGCGATCGTCGACTTCTCGGGATCGAGCAATGGCGTATTGGCCCAGGAGCCGTCGAACATAAATGCAGCTTCGCCGCTGCTGAATTTATTTTGCTGTTCGGCATAGGAGAGCGCCAGGCTGCCTTCTTGAAAATATCCTTTTTTCACCAGCATATTGTACTTCTCGAAAGCGTCCGCCACATCGGGATCCGTCCATCGCTTGCTGCCGTCAAGCAACCCTTCGACGGATTGGGGACCGGCCGTACGAACCCACATCGTATTGATCATCATATTGATGACCCAGGAATCTTTGGCGGCGAGCGCAAAAGGCGTGATTTTCCGCGCCTTCAGCTTGGCGGCGGCGGCGATCAGCTCCTCCCAGGTTCGGGGCGGATCTATCTGTTGGTCGGACAAAAGCTTTTTGTTATAATAAAGCCCCTCGACATACCCTGCCATCGGGATCCCGTAAATTTTGCCGTCTACCGTAAACTCCTCGAAGCTGTAGAACTTATCCGTAAGTCCCAGCTCCGCCAGAATAGGCGTCAGATCAAGGAGCCTGTTCGCTTTGACATAATCCCTCGTATCGGTGCCTCCGAACAAATCGAAGATTTCCGGCGGATTTCCGGCTGCCATCTCGGCTCTCAGCTTCTCGAACCGGTTCACCTTGTCCTCGACGCCGTCCAGCGTGATCGATAAGCCCGGCACCTTCGCCTCGGTTGCTTTCACTACCTCCTGCAGCATGGCCAGCCGCTTCTTCTGCGTATCTTTCACCTGCGTATGGCGGATTGTCAGCAGGACAGGCTCCTCTTTGGCGCCAGGCGCCGGAGCTTCGCCGCCCGGATTCGTCAGGTTTGCGCTGCTGCAGGCTGACGCCGCGAGCGAAACGGCGACGAGCCCGGCTGCCAATCTCCACTTACTTTTTGCCATGTTCCTCGGTCGCCTCCAAGCTTGCAAAATAAGTATAATTGAACGGTCGTTCACCCTGAAGACCTACAAATTCCTCATCCAGGGGCAAATTTCTCTACTTTGCCTCCATGCGCTTCTCCCGGTACTCCGACGGGATCTCGCCGGTGAACTTCTGGAATACTTTGGTGAAATAACGCCGCTCGACATACCCGACGGATTTGCCGATATCGGTTATGCTCTTGTCGCTGTGCAGCAGCATCGATTTGGCCAGCTCCATCCGGTGCCTGGTGACATACTCCACGAAAGTTTCCGCGAAATGCTGCTTGAACAACAAGCTGAAATAGCTTGATGATATGCCGAGGGAGCCGGCGACGTCATCGATGCCGAAGTCGCTCGAATAATGTGTGCGGATATACTCCTTCGCCTGCGCCATCAGCACCTCGCTGTTTTTCTTCTTATTCGCGCCTTCCAGTCCGATCGCGGCGAGCTGCTCCATGACTTGGAACAGATGCGGAATGCTTTCGCTTTGGTCCAACTGGCGCCACACCCGCTCCTCCTCTTGCACATTCAGCGAACTCATCTCCCGCAGCTCGCGCAGCACGTGCAAGATCAGAAAATGCAGCATTTGATAAGCTCTGGCGAAGGAACTGTTCGGCAGCCCTTCCAGCAGCGTCTTCAACCGGTTCAAAGCATCCTCGGTTTTGGCGCGATTCAGCTGTTTGAGGCCGGTCACCACCTCCTCAACCAGAAACCACAACGAGCTGTTCGCATCCGCGGGCTCTTGCGACTCTTTATAGCGCAGCACGGCTTCCTGCTTGCCCATGTTAAGCTGCATGAACCGCTGCAGCTTGCGGTATGTGCCGGACAGCTCACGCAGTCCCACTGCGGTAGGATAGAAGCCAACGCTGATGCCCAGCTTCACCGATTCCCGCACATTCTTCTGCAATTGTGCCGCCAGCCCGCCAAGCCTGGCATCCGATGATTCGTCCGTGTCCGACTCATCCCACTGAATCAGTAAACACCATTCGCCTTCCCGCATCTGCAGGACGGAGAATTCAGCCTTGTGCCCGGCCATAGAATCCTGCAGCACGTTGCGGACCGCGAAATTCCACAGCTTCCTCTCCTGTTCCGGCCAATGGAGCGATTGCTGCGAGTAATCGTCCACGTCGATCAACATGAACGAATACTTGAGCGTATCCAGATCCACGTTATCGATCGGCAGCAGTGTGTTCGCCGCAACATCCGTACAATTGAGCAGGACGTCCTGCAAAATTTTCTCATAGGCCAGATTTTTCATCCGCCCCCATCTCATCTGCTCCTCGCGCTTGCTCGCTTTCTCCTCCCTGATAACGCCAGCCAAATGGCGTATGCTGGTTTCCAGCTCTTCATAATTGATAGGCTTTAATATGTAATCTCTGACGCCGTAACGCATTAGTGAGCGGGCATACTCGAAATCTTGATACCCCGTAACCATAAGCACCTTGCACGTCTCGTTAATCTCCCGGAGCTGGCCGACGAACGTAATGCCATCCATCAAGGGCATGCGAATATCGCTCATCACCAGATCGGGCACATGCATCTTGCACAGCTCGAGTGCTTCCATCCCGTTTCTCGCCGTTCCGGCTATATCGATCTCCAGCTCGGTCCATGGAATAACCATTTGTAAATTCCGCAAAATGTTAGGCTCATCGTCCGCCAATATCGCTTTCAGTCTCATAGGCTTCCTCCTCCCGTCTTGGGAATGACAATCTTGATCGTTGTTCCATGCCCTTCCATGCTGCAAATAAACATCCCGTACCGACTGCCGTACTGGATGCGGATGCGGTCCGCTACATTGCTGACGCCAAGCCCTCTCCGCTCTTCATTGACGTTCGCCCCGAGTATTTCGTGGAAAGGTGTCGCCAGCTCCGTCCGGTAATGAAATTTAGCCAATTTCTCATGGCTGATGCCTACGCCGTTATCCGCGACATACAACCCGATCCGTTCGCCTTCATCGGCAACCGTGACCGTGATGATCCCCATGTAATCAATCGGCTCGAAGCCATGCTGTAATGCATTTTCTACCAATGGTTGAAGCGTCAGCTTCAGGATGTTGAACGGCATCGCGGCGGGGTCCGCCTCAATGACATAGCGGAATTGATCCTCGAAGCGAAATTCCTGAATTTCCAGATAGCTTTTGAGATGCTCCAGCTCTTGTCCGAGCGTGATCTCTTCCCTGTTCTCCATGCCGATCCTTAGCAGATTGCCGAGCCGGTACACCATTTGGCTCACTTTCCTGCCCTGATTCTGGATCGCCAGCACATTGATCGATTCCAGCGTATTGAACAGGAAATGCGGCTTGATCTGAGCCTGCAGCAGCATCAACTCGGCCTTGTTCTTGCGGTCCTGCTGCAGCTTGACCTCTTCCAGCAGGTCCTCGACCCGCACGACGAGGGAGTTGAACCCTCTGGCCAGCGCCGACGTTTCATCTTTGCCGCTTTCCTCCATGCGCGTCGTCAGGTCGCCGCGTTCCACTTTTTTCATAGAGGAGAGCATACGCAGAATCAGCTGCACGATACGCCGCACGAATACCAGATTGTATACGAGCGCGAAAAATAAACAAACAAACGTAATCCCGGCAACCAGCTTCATAATCGTCTCGATTTCGCCTGCGACATATTTCCATGAGGTGATCGATACGACGCTCCAATCCTGCACCCCCATCTGATTAATGTTCAAATGATAGAGGGAGACCAAGCTCTTTTCGTTTTGAAAATTAGCCTGAAAACTTTGATTGCCTTGCCGCAAATCGAGCTTGCCGCCCAGCAGCTGGAGCACATTGGCCCCTTCCAAATCCTGCTTATTGTCATAGAAAATAAGTCCGCTCTTGTTCACAAGCAAGTATCGTTTGGAGCTGCTTTCGGTCGTATTGAACGATTTGAAAATTTGATCAAGCTCATTGAATCTGAACTTCAGCAGCATGAAGCCGAGATTGTCCATCGTCCAGAAATCTTTGACCATTCGTGCTTGGTAGAATTCGCCGCGGCCCGCCCCCAGCTCCTTATATTCCGACGGTCCGATCCACAGCGGACTGCCGTTCAATTCCTTAATCTGCTCAAAGGCCGTGGAGCCCGCCAGCGTCGCCCAAGGCAGAGCGCTGCCGCTCGTTCTTCCCGCGCTGAAGGAGCTGCCGGCGTTGTTATAAATGACGACGGATTGAATCGGTGAATACGTCAGGATGGAGCCGCGCAGCAGCGTATCGAACGTGTTCAAATCGTAGGAGGAGGGCGCCTCCTCTCCTGGCTTTACCTCGTCAATCGTCCGGTAAATGCCTTGAATGCTGTCCTTGACCATCCAGAAGTCGGAGAAATAGTTCGCTTCCTTGAACATGTAATAGATGTTCCGGGATATCGCCTGCAGAGTGACCTCGGTCAAGTCTCCGTATTTTTTCTCAATCAGCTGCTGCGAAACCGTATATACAGCCGTGCCCAGCACGAATAAGGGGATAATAATGAATAATAAAAAACCGATAAAAACTTTTTTATTCAAATTCATTTGTCGTCTCGGGGACCCCTTCTAAACCGAATCAGGCACCCTCCTGGGGACGGCGCCTCTCTACTGATGCTTTTATTATAAATGAGCCTTCTTGGGGGAACCTAGGGATAGGATTAGCCTGCTGAGGGATAAAATCGTCTACTCCGGGACGGTCGTAATCACCGGTTCTACGGACACGTCTACATTGCCTTTGAGCGCCTTGCTGATCATACAGGCTTGCTCCGCCCGGTACACCGCCTTGTTTATTTTATCCAACTGCTCCTCCGGCATATGAACGTTGACGGAAATTTGCGGCCGATGAATGATACGGTTCACCTTCATAGCCGGGCTGCTCTCCACATAGATCTCGGAATGCAGCTGCAGCGATGCGATGCCTTGCCGTTTCAGCAGCATGCCGAGCGTAATGAGATAGCATGTCGCCGCCGCGCCCAGCAGCAGCTCCTCCGGATTCGTACCGATGCCAGGCCCGTCGAATTGGCTGGGCACCGAGATCGCCGAATCCAGATTGCCGGACCGGATATGTCCGTTGCCGTCGAGTCCTCCGGTCCATTCGGCTTGCAGCTTGAATGGCTGTTCGCTCATACAGGAATCACTCCTTCTCTTCTGATGCAGATGATTGCTCTCATTGTATCGAAATGCGCCGGCATTCACCAGTCGGTTGGATGAAGAATTTTCCCTGAAATGGAAAAATCGCCCCCGTCCTGTGATCAGGACGAGAACGATTTCGATTTGCGCAATATAAAAGGCTTCGCCATTAGGCTGCACTTCGATTGCGATTATTGATCTCTATGATTATGCATTCTCTATGTGTTGGAATCAAAACAATGAAAGCCCTACCTCTCTTCCATCCTTGCGGCTCCAATGACCGCGCCAGTACGAATTGCTTAACAAACACTGCTGCCGAAACACGAAGACGCTGCCTCGGTTTTACCTGAACAAACTATCATTGGGATTGAACTAACAAGGAGAGGGGGTTACTTTCTACTCGTAAATTGTCTTAATGAGGGTAAATGAGGTTTTGGTCTATAGTGTTTATATGGTTCATTTCAATCAATAGATGAAATTATACTTGATAGAGAACACACTTGTCAATAAGATTCTTTTTCCTAAGCAGAGAAAAAGGCAGTCCCGCTGACCAAATCAGTAGTCTGGGGCTGCCTTGATGCACGTGCTGTGTAATACTTACGGACACCGGTACTCTTATTTCCGTTTCCATCGCCCCTTTTGAGCTCTAACGGACACTAGCGACTCTATTTACCCATTCGGGGCCACTAACGCGCTCCAAGATAACGAATAGCGTTACCTCTGGCCGTTAAAATCCCAGATCGGCCTTTTACCTCCTAATAAGCGCTGTGGTGTCCGTTAGACCTGCTTCGGAGCCGTCGCCTCCAACCGGCGGGGCATTTCTAAACGGTAAATTTCTGCAGTGAAATTTGCAGCTCCTCCGCCAGTCCGGCCAAGGACTTGGCGGAATTCTCGATTTCCTCCGTCGTCGACATTTGCTGCTGGCTGGCGGCTGACGTCTCCTGACTGGCGGAAATACCGGTTTCCGACACGCTGCTCACGATCCCCATCACCTGTTCGATGCGTACATTGGCGTCCACGAGCTGGTTAATGTTCTGATTCACCCGCTCGACTTTGGCATTCACCTTCTCAACGGACAGCTCGATGTGCGTAAACGATTCCTGCGCCTCGCCGGAAATCGTCAGTCCGGCCTGCACCTTGCCTGCTCCTTCATGCATCGAGCTGACCGCGTGATTGATCTGTCTCTGAATCGTAGAGACCAGATCCGTGATGTTGCGCGCCGAAGATGCGGACTGCTCGGCGAGCTTGCGCACTTCTCCGGCGACGACAGCGAAGCCGCGGCCCGCTTCTCCTGCGCGCGCCGCTTCAATCGCAGCGTTCAACGACAGCAAATTGGTTTGCGTCGAAATTTCATTGATCACATTGACGATCTCGCCAATCTTATGCGCATTTTTCCCAAGTGCCGCGATGACGCCGTTCACCTCTTGAACCGCATCCGAAATCTCGGACATTTGACCCGCAATCGAGACGACGGAACGTTTGCCGTTCTGCGCGGCAGCAGTCGCTTGACCGACGAGCTCCGTGACTTCCTGCGCCGATTCGTCGATCCGCTTCGTGCTTGTGAGCATCTGCTGCACGGCTTCATTCGCTTGATTCACACCGGCGAACTGCTTCTCGAAATCTTCCGAGAGCTGTGCGCTGGAAGAAGCGACTTGCTTGGCGGCAAGCGTGCTTTGCTCGGAGCTGGCGAGCAGCTCTTCGGAGCTGGCCGATAGCGTCAGCGCATTATCGGCGATTTGCGCAACGAGGCTGCGCAAATTGCCCGTCATCGCGTTGAAGGAACTGGTCAATTTGCCGACTTCATCCGCATACGGATAATCTCCCTTCACGGAAAGATCGCCGCCTGCCGCTTTCTCCATGTGTTCCTGCAGCCTGCGGATCGGCGTCGTCACAATCATATTGAGCGCCAGCGCATTCACCGTCATCACCACAATAGCGATGATAGTCGCTACAATAATGACCCCGTGCGAGATGCTCGAATCTCTGCTGCTTGTTTGTTGAAACTGCTCCGCCGCGGCTTCTTTAAGCTCCACCAGCTTATCAAGCGCCGCAATCGTTTTGTCGCCATGAGGGGACACTTCATTATTATAAACCTGGTAAGCGACTTGGTTATTTTGCGTCGCATGGTCCATCGTCATCGTTACGATTTCCCGGTATTTCTTATTCAGCTCCTCGAAACTTTTGAAGGCGGCCGCTTCCTCCTCCGTTAACGGGATCCCGGACAGCTTGGCGACCAGCTCCTGATTCTCGGCGCCGCTCTCATCCAGCTTCGCTTTCAGCTTGGCTTTGTACTTCACATCGACGGACAGCATCATTTCGAGCAGATACGATTCCGTTTCATTGAAATTCGATTTCAATTGATTCATCCATTTGACAGAAAGCAGGCTTTCCTCATACATCCTAGTAGAATTGCTAGACATCTTATCCATGAAATAATAGCCGGTAATACCAACGATCAGGAGGAATAAAATAGCAATCGCATTCATCAAAAGCAGCTTAAATCTGAGCTTTAGATTTCGAAGAAAGGACAGGTTGAATTTCATATTTCTTACGTTGTTCAGGCTGTTCATATTCAAACTCTTGGCGAATTTCAAAGTCCGTTCTCCTCCTGATCATGCAGACCTTCTAACGAATGTTAGATTCTCTCACACAATTATAAATTAATTTACCTATGGTTTATTTTACAAACAAGCGGCCTTTATGTAAAGACAAAATTCGGCAAAATCGCCTGTACAATCATACTTTCCTCCTAGTAAAATACTACCAATCCAGCTGCGGCTCGGTAATGATTCTTATGCTTTCTTTTGGTTTCATTGTGAATCCGCTTTCGATTGATGGGAGGGGATCTAACATCGTGAGCATCCCTTTCTCGGAGCCGCCGCAATACAAATAGGCCCAGCCGCTTCGTCTCATGACGGCATCGCCGATGTCGCCGTGAGTCAGAGCAGAGGGCACTTAAGGCTGCTGCTTATTTTATTCAAAGTGTATCAAGGCAAACATTCGCAGCATCTTGAGGCTTCCGTCTATCGCGGTGATCTGCTAAATCGCCGTTTTCAGCCGTTCCCGCTGCACGATCAGATAGACTACGAACACGGCCAGCATGCAGGCGATCCCGGTGATCGACAGATCCGGAGACAGCCCATCCTTGGAGATTTGCGTGTAGATCCCGACGCCCCCCAGCATCATCGCATTTTCGATGAAGTTTTGAACGGCAATCGTTTTCCCCGCCCCGATCATTCCCTGTCCCTTATCCTGCAGGATCGTATTCATCGGTACGATAAACACGCCGCCGCTGAAGCCCACCAGGAGGAGCAGAGCAATCGTCATGTACAGGTTCGTGATAAGCGGGAACAGCAAAATGACAATGATCATGATGATACCGAACACGAAGGAATTATAATAGCGCCGGGCCGGAACAAGCTTCGGCGTCGCCAGCGCCCCGATCATGATGCCGACGCCGGTGACGGCCACCAGCAGCGAAATCTGATCGACCGACTGGATGCCGAGATGCAGCGGTACCCAGGCAATGATGGCAAGCCGAACGACCGACGATGTCATCCAGAACGAGCCCGTGCCGACGAGCGAGAAACGGGTAGCCCGATCCTCCAGCAGCAATCTCATATCCGCCGCAAAAGCTTTGGCCGCCTGGCCGTAGCGAATCGCCGGATTGCCGTGCAGCTTAGGCATCTGAAGCGTCATCGCCAGCGAAATGAAATAGAGCGCCAAGCAAGCGGAGATGGAACCCGGGAGCGACATCTTGGCCAGGATGCCGCCGCACACCGAGCCAAGCAGAATCGCCATGATCGTATAACCTTCCAGCCTTGCATTTGCCCGCAGAAGCTCCTGATCGGAATGCGTCAGCGAAGGCAGAATTCCATACTTGGCCGGCGAGTAGACGGCAGCTCCTATTCCGACAATGCCGTAGCTGACTGCCGGGTCTACATGCAGGAACATGGCCAGAATGCCCAGGCTTTTAAGGGCATTTCCGACGAGAAGGACGCGGGACTTGGAATTTCTGTCGGCGAATGCGCCGACGAATGGCGCAAGCAGGACGAATGCCGCAAGGAACGAGCCCTGCACGACACCGATGTAATAGTCGGGAAACGCATGCTGTTTAATAATGGCGAGCGTAATGAAGAGAATCATGTTATCGGCACATGCAGATAGAAATTGAGTAAAGTAGAGTAGCTGAAGAGGTTTCATTCTCATATTGGGTTCGCTCCCTTAAGATGCGTGAGGATCCTGCAGAGCACGCCGCTTGATCGTCACATAGTCGATTTTGCCGCTGCCGAGCAGCGGCAATTGTTCCACGAAGCGAAGCTCCGAAGGCATATAGATCGATGGATGCCCCTGCCCCTTCATCGCTTCTCTAAGCGCATGCAGTTGGACGCTCGGATTGTTATGATAGACAACGATCCGCTCCCCCTTGCGCGTATCCGGCACCGCGATCGCAGCGCACAGCGCATGGGGCGGCAAGCTAGCGGCGACCAGCTCTTCAACCATCGGCAGCGATACTTTCTCGCCGCCGATTTTGGCGAAAGACTGCAATCTCGCCTGGATCGTCAAGAATCCCTCGCTATCCATCTGAACGACATCGCCGCAGCTGTACCATTCCGGGCAAGGGACAAAGCCCTGGCCATGGATCAGATACCCTTTCATAACATTCGGGCCCTTCACCAGCAAATGGCCGCCCTTCTCGATTCCATCCACCTTCTCGATCCGGATCTGCATTCCCGGCAGCACCCGGCCAACGGTTCCTTTCCGCACATACATCGGCGTATTCAGCGAAATGACAGGCGCCGTTTCCGTCGTTCCGTACCCTTCAAGAATCCGGATACCGAACTTATCCGCCCACGTTTGCCTCACTTCTTCCTTCAGCTTCTCGGCGCCGGCCACTACGTATTTGAGCGCACAGGCGAAATCATAAGCATGCGCCGTTCTCGCATAAGCCGCCAGAAACGTTGACGTACCGAATAAAATCGTAATGTTCCGATCATAGACGATCTCAGGTATAACCTTGTAATGGAGCGGATTCGGGTACATGACCACTTTCATGCCCGATAAGATTGGCAGCATCGTACCGGCTGTCAAGCCGAACGAATGAAACATCGGCATCGCGCCGAGCACAACGTCGGACGCATTGAAGGCGATCGCGACTTTAGCCTGCTGAATGTTGGCATAAATGTTGCGGTGAGTCAGCACAACTCCCTTCGGTTTACTTTCACTGCCCGAAGTGAAGAGGACGACTTCGTTCGCGTCTTGCCCGACAGGCCCCTCCGTCTTCCGTATCCAATCGAGGAGTCCGCGCCATTTATGAGCAAAACCAATGGTCGTTTTCATATCTTCCAGATAAATGATCGTATGCAAGCTGCCTGCTCCTTCGATGAAACCGGCGAGATCCGCCTTCTCCACGAAGGCTCTGGACGTAATAATCGTCGTTGCAGACGCGGTTTGGCAAGCATCCAGCATCGCCTGCTTCCCGGCGGAGTAATTCAGGATCGCCGGCGTAACGCCCAGGCGGAATAGCGCGAACAGCGTAACGGCATGCGCCGCTGCATTCGGCAGGAGCACGGCTGCGCGCTTCTGTCCGGACAGCTCCTGCTCCAATCGGCGAGCGATTGTATAAGTGGACAGCAGCAGCTTGCGGTAGGATAACGCTGCATCGGCCATCACATCTTCGCAAATGATCGTCCCGTAGCCATGCTGCCGGGCCGCAAGGAGCAGCTCATTAAATAAGTTGATCTGCGGCTTCATCCGGCTGTCCAGCAGATGGCTCTGCATGCGGCTGCCGATCTCGTCCGTGGCCCGCTCCTTCTGCGCTCTCCGCGTGAGTTTCTCGTCCACAGCCACTTGAAACGCTTCGCCGATTGAAATGGTTACCGCCGGAAACCAGATCTGCTTGATTTTGCCGCGGAGGTAGGAAAGCTTGGAATGCTCCAGACCGTTCAAGGCCACCGGCACCATACGGGCCTGAGACCTCACCGCGATGTAACCGATGCCGCCGTAGAGCTTCATCATGCCGCCTGTCGTGGTAATGCGCCCCTCCGGGAAGATGACAAGCGGCGTTCCGCTTTGCACGGTTTTGAGCATTTTGCGTACGGAGTAGGGGTTCAGCGGATCCACCGGAATGTGCGCCCGGAAGTGAAGCAGCCAAGCAAACCGCTTGGCGATTCGCGTATTCACCACGAAAGCCACTTCCTTCGGCAGGATCAGCGCAAGCAGCGCCGCATCCAGCAAGGAAACGTGATTCGGCACGAGCACCGTTTTCTCCGACAAAACAAGCCGTTCCATTCCTTTCACTTGGACTCGAAAGCTGGCAAGAACAACGGGGCGCAGCAGCGGAAGCAGCAGCCTTAGCAGCGTAATAAAAAACCATTTGATCATGGTGACTCCTCCTAAGCGTTCGCATGGCGATACTGGAAATCCGGCATAAAACACGAAGTTTATTTGGGCTTCTCTTAATACCAGGTCATAATTCCATTGTATTCATCTGCCGCCGTTGTGATAGTACTAACTTTACTTAGTACTGTCTGCGGTGCGAGTGCCAGCTTGCGTTTCCCCTTCCTCTCCCTTCCTTCACCTCCCATCGCAGTCTCCACAAAAAAGACCGCGGCACGGGCTGCAGCGGTCTAGTCGTCAAATGCATATGTTATTTCGAAACTTCACTGGTTAAAGCCAAAGTGTTGCCTTCCGAATCCTGGAAGAAAGCCATCCAGAGATCGAATCTTCCCATGTCGGCCACTTGATGCGGTTCGCCTACGAACGCAACGCCTCGGTCCATGAAGGTCTCATATACGCTCTTGATGTCGTCGACTTTGTAGTAAATCACCGAACCCGGGTGGTTGAATTCAGCTTTCTCCGGGAGACTCAGCATCAAGCGGATGCCGCCGCAATCGAAGAAAGCCACCTGTCCCGCTTGGAACAGGAATTTCATCCCCAAGGTGTCGCGATAAAAAACTACGGCTCTGTCGATGTCCCCCGCATGAACGGAAATTTGTGCGATTTGAGTTAGACGGTTTGTGCTCATCCGTGTTCACGTTTCCCCTTTCGACTGGATCTGTCCATATTTTACCATGGCGGACGGATCTAGGCACCTGTAGATGGAGACGAACTCCCACAGGAAAACAGGCGACCGGTGAGCAGGCCTCGCGAGCACATCCGTACCGACTCGACTTACACGCCCAACACCTTCCGCAGCTTCGCCGGAAAATCTGTAATAATCCCTGTCACACCGGTGTCGATCAGCCGTTGGAAGTCGCGGACATCATTCGCTGTATAAGGATACACCGCAAGTCCCGCGGATGACGCCAACTCGGCATCCTCTTTCTCGAAATGGTGGTGGCTCGGGTGCAAAGAATGCACCTCCACTCCCATTTGCTCCGCATAGGCCGCGTGATTGATCAAATCGGCTGCATACAGCAGGCCGACTTTGACGGCAGGCTCCGCCAGCTTGATCCGGCGGATCACTTTATGATCGAACGAGGAGATGACCACATCCTCCATACGTCCGCTCTCACGTAGAAAAGCGAGCAAAGACTTCTCCATCCGCCCTGCATAGGCATGCTTCACTTCCACATTGATCAGACGGCCGCGCGGCACGAGGTCGAACACGTCCCGCAGCAGCGGCACCCGCTCCCCGGTGAACGCTTCGGAGAACCAGAATCCGGCATCCAGTCCTTTGATATAATCCCAGCTGTGCTCGCCAATAAGTCCGGAGCCGTTCGTTGTTCGGTCCAGCGTAAAATCATGGCACACAACAATCTCGCCATCCAATGTGAGATGAACATCAAGTTCGATGCCGTCCGCCCCTTGCTCGAAAGCGAGAGCGAAAGATCCTAACGTATTTTCAGGCGCTTCCCCGGCCGCTCCGCGGTGGCCGATCACAATAGGTTTACTTGCTGTCATATCGTTCTCTCCCATCTATTCATCGGTTTCATGACCAAATTATAGCTCCATCACTCAGCGCTTGCCCAGTAGACAAGCGTAAAGGTTACGTAAATCCGCAAGGAAAATTCACAAATCATTTAACTGTATTTAACATTGGTCAAATAAGCCGCGGCTAAGCTAGATCAGGTACAGGCCAGTTACTAACTTTCATGGAGGAACGATGTCATGAGTACGATAGATCGCGATGTACCGTTTCCAACGGCTGCATCTTCCGCTAAGCCAATCAACGTTAAAGCAGGGCTTCCCCCTCGTACCCTTCTGTCCGCACGATGGGCGGAGACGCTGCTAGGCTATGTTTTCTTGCTGCCGTCGCTTGTCTTGTTCGGCATATTCTTGTTTTACCCCTTGCTGCAAACCGTCTATCTCAGCATGCACGAGACGGATCCCAGAGGCCGCGTAGCCGATTATGTAGGCTTTGACAATTTCATTGCCATCTTCACTTCCGAGCGCTTCTATCAAAGCTTGAAAGTGACAGGCCAATTCACCTTACTGACCGTGCCGGCCAGTATCCTTCTAGCCCTGCTGCTCGCCGCACTTACGCACAATCATCTGAAAGGCATGCGTTTCTTTCAATTCGTATTCTCGCTGCCGGTTGTCCTCTCTGTCGGGACATCCTCCGTCATCTGGATGATGCTGTTCCATCCCAGCGTCGGGATGCTGAACTATCTCCTGCAAGCTGCCGGCTTGGAGCCAGTCGCCTGGCTGACCGATCCGAGATGGGCGCTGCTCTCCGTCTCCTTGATGACCGTGTGGATGAATCTGGGCTTCAATTACATCGTCCTGTTCAGCGGACTTCAAGGCATTCCGGACGACATCTACGACAGCGCCTTAATCGATGGTTCCGGACCGATCAGAACCTTCGTTCAAATCGTGATGCCGCTGCTGTCTCCAACCCTATTCTTCGTCACCATCGTCTCGATCATCGGCGCTTTCCAGTCCTTCGGACAGATTCATATTCTGACCAAGGGCGGACCGGTCAACACGACGGACGTTCTCGTTTACACGCTGTACCAAGACGCTTTCATCAATTTCCGTTTCGGCATCGGAAGCGCCCAGGCGCTGGTGCTCTTCACCATTATTTTGCTGCTCACCTTGCTGCAATTCAAAGTATTCGAAAGGAATGTTCACTATCAATGAACCGACATCTGCAAAATACTTTCGTCTATGCCCTGCTGGTCATTGCCGCCGCGCTTGTGCTGTATCCGATTTTCTACACGTTTGCGTCTGCGCTCATGACGCCCGAGGAAGCTTCGGCTTATCCGCCGCATATGCTCCCCGGCAGCTTCTACCTGGGAAGCATTCAAGCCGTCTTCGATCTCGTGCCGATCGCCAAGTTTGTGACCAACAGTCTGATCGTCTCGATCATCATCATGGTAGGTCAGCTCATAACGTCCGCGATGGCCGCTTACGCATTTGCGAATATCCGTTTTAAAGGGAAGGCTGCGGTCTTCGCCCTGTTCATGGCTACGATGATGATTCCTTGGGAAGTTACAATTATCCCTAACTATTTGACCGTCAAGAAATGGGACTGGCTCGACAGCCTGCAAGGGTTGACCGTCCCGTTCCTGGCGACGGCTTTCGGCACGTTCCTGCTGCGCCAATTTTTCCTGCAGCTGCCGAAGGAGCTGTTCGAAGCGGCGCGCATCGACGGCTGCGGCCATATCCGCATCTTCTGGCGCATCGTGCTGCCGCTGGGCCGGCCTGCACTCGCTACACTGGCTGTCTATGCGTTCTTGAACGCCTGGAACATGTACTTGTGGCCGCTGCTCATTACGAACAGTGAAGACATGCGCACCGCGCAAATCGGCATCGCCATGCTGCAATTCGAGGAGCTCACCGTATGGAACCTCGTTCTGGCAGGCGCCACAATCGTTCTCCTGCCTTCTCTCATCCTGCTCGTGCTCGGGTTAAAGCAGCTCGTCCGCGGACTTACCGCCGGCAGCGTGAAAGGTTAATCTTTGTTGGCTGCTCTGCTTTGGCTCTAACGGCCAAGGCGGAATTCCATATATCTAAATTAAAAATAGGGAGAGAAACAAACACATGAAATACGTAAACATAAGAACATCCGCACTCGCCATGACTGCCTTCATGATGATGCTGACCAGCGCTTGCGGCAAAGCCGAAGTTGCATCCTCCGGCTCCACGGCAGCTGCCAGTCCGTCAGCGGCTGCATCAACTGCACCTGCCAAAACGTCTGAGCCCGTGAAAGTCATTTGGTGGCACTCCATGAGCGGTGAGCTCGGTCAAGCCGTCGATAAGCTTGTGGCCGATTTCAATGCCTCGCAGAGCAAAGTGAAGGTTGAGGCTGTTTTCCAAGGTACTTACGATGAAAGCTTGAACAAAATGAAAGCTTCGATGGATACGAAGAGCGGTCCGTCCCTTATTCAAGTGTACGAGATCGGTTCCCGTTTCATGATCGATTCCAAAGCGATTACGCCGGTTCAGAAATTCGTTGACAGCGATAAATTCGATCTTTCCCAGCTGGAAGAAAACATTTTGAACTACTATAAATTTGACGACAAATTGTATTCCATGCCTTTTAACACGTCCAATCCGATCCTGTATTATAACAAAGACATGTTCAAAGCTGCCGGTCTCGATCCGGAGAAGCCGCCAACTACGTATGAGGAAGTGGCCCAAGCAGCGCAAGCGCTCAGCAAAGACGGCAAAGCAGGCGGTTCGTTCGCCATCTACGGATGGTTCATGGAGCAGTTCTTTGCCGGACAAGGCGCAGAATTCCTGAACAACGGCAACGGCCGCACCTCCCCTGCAACCGAAGCTCTTGTCAACAATGACGCAGGCGTCAAAACTTTGACATGGTGGAAACAAATGGTGGACAATAAGTCCATGCAAAACCTCGGCCGCAAAACCGACGATACCAAAAAAGCTTTCGCTGCGGGGCAAATCGCGATGACGCTCGATTCCACAGCTTCCTTGCGCGGTATCGTAACAAGTGCAGAGGGCAAATTCCAAGTTGGAACAAGCATCCTGCCTAGACCGGCAGACGCCAAAGACGGCGGTGTGGTTGTCGGAGGAGCAAGCCTCTACATTCTGAACAACAAATCCGAAGCGGAGCAGCAAGGCGCTTGGGAGTTCATCAAATTCCTGACCAATCCGCAAACGCAGGCATGGTGGCATGTCAACACAGGCTACTTCCCGATTACGAAAAAAGCGTATGATGAGCAATTGGTCAAAGACAATCTTACGAAATATCCGCAGTTCAAGACCGCCATCGACCAGCTTCATAACACCAAAGCGAATAAAGCTACGCAAGGCGCTGTCATGGGCGTATTCCCGGAAGCCCGCCAAATCGTAGAGACGGCGATCGAAGAAGCGCTCACTGGCAAGAAGGCGCCGAAGGACGCGCTGGATGCAGCCTCCAAAAGCATTGCCGAGAAGCTTGCAGCCTATAATAAGACCGTAAAATAATCGGCTTCCAGAAAAAGTATTGACCTTTGCGGTTAACAGGCATATAGTTAGAGTCAACTTCCATATTCGATTATGCCAATGAAGAGAATCCAACTCCGAGGCGTTATCGCCAAGCAGGCCTGAGAAGGCTGACCTAAGTTAACCGGCACCGCCCGTTACCGCGGAACCAAGTGGAGAAGCAGCCGCAAGGCACTTCTTAAATTGGGTGGCACCGCGAGCTAACGCTCCTCGTCCCAATCGGATGAGGAGCGTTTTTTGTTGTTTGCACATCCAATTATCGGGAGGAATGCCACATGTCAACACGCAAGTACAATTTTAACCCGGGTCCGGCCGCGCTGCCGCTAGAGGTGCTGGAGGAAGCTCAAGAGCGTTTCGTCGACCATGAGCGCCAAGGGATCTCCTTGCTCGAAATGTCGCACCGCAGCCGCACAGTCGAGGAGCTAAGCGAAGAAACCCGGAACCTGCTGCGAACTTTGCTCGCGCTGCCGGACTCGTATGAGGTGCTCTTCATGGGAGGCGGAGCCAGCACGCAATTCGCGCTGCTGCCGATGAATTTCCTGGCTCCCGGGCAGACGGCCAACTATGTATTGACGGGGAGCTTTGCGGAGAAAGCCTATAAGGAAGCCGGCTATATCGGACATACGCATATTGCAGCCAGCACGAAGGAGCAGGGTTGGCGCACCGTTCCTGCGGTAGGCAAGGACGATCTCCGCGGCGATCCCGCTTATCTGCATATCACGATGAACAATACGATCGAGGGTTCTTGTTTTACACAAATACCGGATACCGGGGGTACCCCGCTAGTAGCCGATGTGACAAGTGAAATCTTGAGCAGGAGGCTCGATTTGGAGAAGTTCGACTTGATGTATGCCGGTGCCCAAAAAAATCTCGGACCTGCCGGCGTCACTGCGGTCATCGTGCGCGATGCCTGGTTGGAAACAGCCTCCGCCCGGATACCGGAAATTATGCGTTATTCCACCTTTGCCGCGAATAAATCGTTGTTCAATACGCCGCCCGTTCACGCGATCTATATGATGAATCTGGTGCTCAAATGGACGCATCAGCAAGGCGGTGTGGAACAAATTGAGCGGCACAATCAGCGCAAATCACAGCTGGTTTATGATGCTATAGATCGAAGCGATGGTTTCTATCAAGGTGTAATCGAAGCCGAATACCGCTCATCGATGAATATGACCTGGCGGATGGCAACTGAGGAATTGGAACGTGCGTTCATTGCGGAATCCGTGTTAGCCGGATTTGAAGGTTTGGCAGGTCACCGCAGCGTCGGCGGACTGCGCGCTTCGGCGTACAATGCGGTCACTTATGAGGCTTGCCTGGCGCTGGCTGAATTCATGAATGACTTCGCCCGCCGGCACGGTTAGCAAATAAAAGAGTCCCGTAGAGCGGCTTCCGCCGACTCTCGGGACTTTTTATCTAAAGGTATGGAGATACCGTTAATGAGGCTTATTTCAACGTGTGAATCGGATGACCCAGCGCACCTTCGGCTGCGTCCATGATCATTTCCGTTAATGTCGGATGTGCGTGAATCGTAAGCGCGATGTCTTCCAGGTTAGCGCCCATCTCAACTGCAAGAGCTAGCTCTCCGATCAAGTTCGATGCTTCCGGACCAACGATTTGACCGCCCAGCAGCGTGCCTGTCGCTTTATCGGCAACCAGCTTCACGAAGCCTTGGCTGGCGTTCAAAGAGTTGGCGCGGCCGTTAGCGCCGTAAGGGAATTTCCCGATCGCCACCTCAATGCCTTGCGCTTTCGCCTCTGTCTCGCTCAAGCCGACGCCGGCAATTTCCGGATCGGAGAAGACGACAGCTGGAATTGCTTTGTAATCGACGACGCTAGAGTGACCCGCGATCGCTTCTGCCGCAACTTTAGCTTCATAAGAAGCTTTGTGCGCAAGAGCCAAGCCAGGGACAACGTCGCCGATAGCGAAAATGTGCGGGATGCTCGTTCTGCCTTGGTTATCCACTTCGATCAGACCGCGATCCGTCATTTTCAAGTTGATCAGATCCAAGCCAAGCTCGCCATCCGTGTTCGGGCGGCGGCCGACCGTTACAAGCACATAATCAGCCGTTACTTGCTTCTCTTCGCCTTTGACCGTGAAGGTAACTGTTACGTCATTATCTGTTTTGGTGCAAGATTGCGCCAGCGCTTCCGTATGCACTTCAACGCCGACTTTGTCCAGGTTGCGTGCTACCAGCTTCGTGAATTCTTTCTCGAAGCCAGGAAGAACGTGATCGGAACCTTCCAGTACCGTAACTTTCGTACCGAATTTCGCATAGGTTTGACCCAGCTCGATCCCGATGTAGCCGCCGCCGATAACGACCATGCTTTTCGGAATTTCAGGCAGGTTCAGCGCCTCGGTGGAAGAAATGATTCTGCCGCCGAACGGGAATGCTTTCAATTCGATCGGACGTGAGCCCGTTGCGATAATGCAATGTTTGAAACGGTAGCGAGGCGCTTCCGCATCGTTGAACACACGCGCTTCGTGCTCATTGATGAACATCACTTCGCCTTTGAACATTTGCACTTTATTGCCCTTCAGCAGGGAGCTTACGCCACCTGTTTGTTTGGCCACAATGCTGTTTTTCCAAGCTTGTACTTTAGCAAAATCGACTTTGACATTCTCTACGGAAATGCCCATCGAATCTGCGTGCTGAGCATGCTCATACGTATGAGCTGCAGAGATCAGCGCTTTGGACGGGATGCATCCGCGGTTCAAGCAGACGCCGCCCCAATCCGATTTATCTACGATCAGTACGCTTTGACCGAGCTGGGCCGCGCGAATCGCCGCGACGTAACCGCCCGGGCCCGCACCGATGACGAGCAAGTCAATATCTAAAGAAGCATCTCCTACTACCATGCTGTTACACCTCCAAGACGAGAAGCTCTGGATCAGCCAGAAGCTGTTTGATATAGTTCAAGAAGCTTTGTGCTGTAGCTCCATCGACAATGCGGTGGTCAAAGCTTAAGGAAAGAGCCATAACGGATGCCGCCACGATTTCGCCGTTCTTAACGACCGGTTTCTCGGTGATGCGTCCTGCGCCAAGGATCGCAACTTCAGGGAAGTTGATGACCGGTGTGAAGAACATACCGCCTACGGAACCGATATTCGTAATGGAGATTGTACCGCCCTTCATCTCGTTCGGAGACAGCTTGCCTTCGCGGCCGCGAACCGCCAGGTCTTTGATCGAGGAGGCGATGGACCATACGTTCTTACGGTCAGCATCGTGGATAACAGGAACGAGCAAGCCGTTGTCCGTATCTGTAGCGATACCGATGTTGTAGTACTTTTTGTACACGATCTCTTGCTTCTCTTCGTCGATCATTGCGTTCATAACCGGGAATTGACGGCATGCTGCAACCAAGGCTTTCACGATGAAAGGTAGGTACGTCAGCTTCACGCCTTTCTTCTCGGCAAGAGGCTTCGTGCGCTCGCGCAGCGCTACTAATGCGCTGACGTCGATTTCGTCCATCAGTGTCACGTGCGGTGCCGTGTACACGGATTTCACCATAGCGTTCGCGATGACTTTGCGGATTCCTTTGAACGGAATACGCTCTTCGACGCGATCGCCTGCCGCTACCTGCGTGCTAGCTGCAGGTGCCGCGCTGCCAGCTGCTTCCGCTGCAGCCGGGGCTTCCGCCGCCGGAGCTGCCGCCGCGCCGGCTCCTGTAAAGCCAAGGACGTCCTCGCGTGTAATGCGGCCGTGCTTACCAGTCGGCGACACCTCTGCGAGGGCGACGCCTTTCTCTCTTGCCAGCTTGCGCACGCTAGGCGTTGCAAGCACTTCGCGGCCTGCGCCGCCGCTTGGCGCGGACGGAGCCGGAGCGGCTGCAGCAGGTGCTGCCGCTGGAGCCGGTGCTGTTGCTACCGCTGTAGCAGCAGCTGCAGGAGCCGCTGCCGCCGCAGGGGCAGCATGGTTCGAGCTGGCGTGATGCATGGATTCCGCCGGCATCTCGCCAGTGACTTCGATCGTCATCACGAGTTCGCCGATCGTACAAACTTGTCCGTCTTTGACCGCGACGCTTACGACTTTCCCTTCGACCGGACAAGGAACTTCAACGACCGCTTTATCGTTCTGTACTTCCATCAGAATCGTTTCGTCTGTTACCGTGTCGCCAGCTTTCACGAGCAGCTTGACGATCTCGCCTTCATGTATGCCTTCACCAAGCTCTGGGAACTTGTATTCAAACAATGCCACGTGGACAACCTCCTGTTACCTTCGAGTGAGAATTAGAATTCGAGTACTTGTTTAATTCCGGCAATAACACTTGCTGGGCTTGGCAACCAAGCATCTTCGATTTGAGCGAACGGATAAACGGTATCCGGAGGCGCTATACGCAATACCGGAGCTTCCAGGTGAAGAATGGCTTTCTCGTTAATTTGCGCGATAACTTCTGCAGCTACACCGGAAGTTTTCTGTGCTTCTTGAACGATAATCGCACGGTTCGTTTTCTTAATCGAAGCGACGATCGTGTCGATATCCAGAGGAAGCAGCGTGCGAAGGTCGATAACCTCCACTTTCACGCCTTGCGTCTTCTCGATTTCTTCAGCGGCTTTCACGGAAGTATGAACCATGGCTCCGTAAGTGATCACCGTTACGTCAGAGCCTTCGCGAACGACGTTCGCTTTGCCAAGCTCAACCGTATACTCGCCTTCAGGTACTTCTGCGCGGAATGCGCGGTATAAGTTCAGATGCTCCATGAAGAAGACAGGGTCATTATCGCGGATCGCGGAGATGAGCAAGCCCTTCGCATCATAAGGATTGGATGGGACGACTACTTTGATACCAGGCGTCTGGACGAGCAAGCCTTCAAGCGCATCCGTGTGAAGCTCAGCCGCTTTCACGCCGCCGCCGTAAGGCGTACGGAATACGATCGGCGAGTTGTAACGGCCGCCGGAGCGGTAACGCATACGAGCTGCTTGCACGCAGATTTGGTCAAGCGCTTCGTAGATGAAACCTACGAATTGAATCTCGGCGATCGGACGGAAGCCTTGAACGCCAAGACCGACGGCAAGACCGCCGATTGCGGATTCGGCAAGAGGCGTATCGAAGACGCGGTCTTCGCCGAATTCTTTCTGTAAGCCTTCTGTAGCACGGAATACGCCGCCGACATGGCCCACGTCTTCACCGAACAATACGACATTTGGATCTCTTTCTAGTTCAACGCGCATCGCGTCTTTAATCGCTTGAATCATCGTCATTTGTGCCATGACTTCTTCGTGCCTCCTAAGAGTTTTTCGCCAGAAAAACTGGCTTCGTAAGCATATGCTTGTTTTCGTTAGAAAACTTGCATCGTAAGGTTAAGCTGAGTTTTCGTTAAAACTTATTTGTACGCTTGCTTCTGTTCTTCTAGGTGAGCCGGTGTGACTTCGAACATGGAATCGATCAAGCCCGGGATCGTCATTTTCTCTGTTTCCTCGGCTTTCTTGATGTGTTCAGCAACCGTTGCTTTCGCTTCTTCTTTCACTTGTGCCTCGATCTCTTCGTTCCATAGACCTTTCTTGGTCAAGAAAATACGCATGCGCGTAAGCGGATCTTTAGGCTCCCAGTTGGACTCTTCGTCTTTGGTACGGTATTTCGTCGTGTCATCCGCCAAGGAATGCGGACGGTAACGGTATGTCAACGCTTCGATCAAAGTAGCGCCTTCGCCTTTGCGGCCTCTTTCGGCAGCTTCTGTGACAGCTTGAACAACCGCCAGAACGTCCATTCCGTCAACCTGTACGCCTTTGATACCGGCTGCAAGTGCTTTATGCGCTACGGACATAGCACCTGTTTGCTTCGCGTAAGGCGTTGTAATGGCATAGCCGTTGTTTTGGACGAAATAAATCGCAGGCAGCTTGAACGCTCCCGCAAAGTTCAAACCTTCGTAGAAATCGCCTTCGGAGCTTCCGCCGTCACCTGTATACGTAATCGCTACGCGCGGCTCTTTACGCTTCTTGAATGCCATCGCTACACCGGTTGCATGCAGAACTTGCGCGCCGATGATGATTTGCGGCATAAGAACGTGAACGTCCTGTGGAATTTGACCGCCGTGCTGATGTCCGCGGGAATACAGGAACGCTTGATAAAGCGGCAGTCCGTGCCATACGAGCTGCGGCATATCGCGGTAACCCGGGCAAATGAAATCATCTTTATTTAAAGCAAATTCACTACCGATCATGGAAGCTTCTTGGCCGGATACCGGCGCATAGAAACCAAGGCGTCCTTGACGGCCGAGGTTAACTGCTCTTTCGTCCCATACGCGTGTGAATACCATTCTTCTCATTAATTCTTTCAATTGGTCATCGCTAAGATTAGGCATTTTGTCGGGATTTACAATCGTGCCGTCTGGAGCCAGTACTTGTAAAGGCTCAACCTTCTCTGTGGTCACTTCGTAATTTGCTTGGCTGACAAGTGGCTTACTCATACCATTTCACCTCTTATATGATTTTGATGCCTGCTAGCTTCACTTCTGTTATAGTATTATTATAAACCTGTTTTCGTGAATTGTACACCAGTATCCTTGTGTTATACGACCTTTTTTAGCGGAAATGAATAGTACAGTTTAGGAAAATATATAATACAGTTAACATTAAATTCACAACTGCTATAATACACCTTACCCAAACCGCTTCCAACATACGCTTCCGGTTCCATATTTGCCCAAAGATAAAATAAAGGAGAATTACTTATGTCGGATGACTCCCGCTACTATCAAAGAACGATTATAAAGGATGAACTCACCTCTGTCCTGCTTCAAGAAACTCGCCCGCTTCGCATTTACCTGCCTCCCGGTTATAACGAATTGCTGTCCTACCCCGTCATTTATTGCCAGGATGGCGAGCAATTCTTCAACTTCGGGCGCATTGCCACAACGATCACACGCTGTATTTTGGATGAAGACCTGGAGCCTGCTATCGTAGTAGGCGTCGACGTCAACAACCTCCACCGCACATCGGAATATGCTCCGGAAGGAGAGCGACATGACACTTACTGCCGCTTCTTCGCCGAGGAGCTTCTCCCTTATATAGAGAGCCGTTATCCGGTCCGTACAGAGCGATCGGAGCGTATTGTTGCAGGCGATTCTCTCGGAGGAACCGTTTCCTTGCATCTCGCCTTAGATTATCCTAGCCTTTTTTGCCGTGTTATATCCTTATCGGGCGCATTTTTCGACATCACGCGGGAACGCGTCAAAGCCGCGGACGACTTGTCTTGGCTGGAGCTGTACATGCTAGTCGGTCTGGATGAAACGGACGTAAAGACAGAGCGAGGAACTTTCGATTTCGTCCGCGAAAACCGGCTGGCCAAAGAGGAGCTCGAGAACAAAAACGTTGTTCTCCATTACCTCGAGAAGCCGGGCAAGCACCTTTGGGGCTTCTGGCAAGGTGAGCTTGCCGCGGCGCTGCATTATTTTCTCGGGTAGCCACAGCAAAAAAACCGTCAAGAATCTGAAATTCACCCACAATGTGAGGTTCAGTTAATTCCTGACGGTTTTAATTCGTTTGGCTGGCCTTTGGACTTTGCCCGGAGGGCCTCGGCCCGAATGACCTTATTTCCCGATTTCAGGCCGAAATCGGGTGCAAAACGGACAAATAGGACACTGGTGTCCGTTACATTTGCCAGGCTGCTCTTTTTCGCGGAATAAGGGCTGCTGTGTCCGTTAGCGCGGCGCGGCTCCTCGCTTGCGCCACAATGTCTGCCAATTGTATGAAGGGCAGACTGCCTCGACCCTTCTAACGGACACAGCGACCGTTATTCTCACGAAAGACATCGTGTTCCGTTTCTAACGGACACGGATGACCTTATTTCCCGATTTCAGGCCGAAATCGGGTGCAAAACGCACAAATAAGGACACTGGTGTCCGTTACATTTGCCAAACAGCCCTTTTCGCCGAATAAGGGCAGCTGTGTCCGTTAGCGGGGCGCGGCTCCTCGCTTGCGCCACAATGTCTGCCAATTGTATGAGGGGCAGACAGACTGCCTCGACCTCTCTAACGGACACAGCGACCGTTATTCTCACGGTAGACATCGTGTTCCGTTTCTAACGGACACGGATGACCTTATTTCCCGATTTCAGGCCGAAATACGTTGCAAAACAGACAAATAAGGACACTGGTGTCCGTTACATTTGCCAAACAGCCCTTTTCGCCGAATAAGGGCTGCTATGTCCGTTAGCGTGAGCGCGTACCTCGCCTGCCCATTCCTGAACCAACGGGATAGTGTTCATAAGGACACATCCAACGATGCAAGCCAGCCTGCCACTCCCTCCGGTCAGTCTGTCTCCTGCCTACTGGTCTACCTACCCGCCATGCCTGGCCACCAGTCGTTCTTCCCGTCTGCCTTCCAGTGACCTGCCTGCCTACTGGCCCGCCTACCCGTCACGCCCCACTGTTTGCCTATTCCCCGCCATGCCTGATCCACTAGTCACTCTGCCCGCCTGCCGCCCCGCCTACCCGTCACGCCTGTCCACCAGTCATTCTGCCCATCGGCCTTCCGGTGACCTGCCGGCCCTACGACACGCCGCCACGCCTCCCTGTTTGCCTGCCAAGCATCACAATGTGCCACTGTTCGGAATCGCATAACGGTCTTTCAGCAGTTCCATCATTGCTGCAATTTGCTCTTCGTCCGGATAACCCGGTATGTCCGCCGGACGCTTGGCCAGCAATCCGCGTGCGGCCATCAGCGTATGCAAGTGCGCGGTGAATGCCGCTGACGTTAACGGCACATTCAGGCACTCCGCCAAGCTGGCCATGCTCCCCGGGGCCACTAACGGATAATCGCCGGGGAATGCGGACCCGGCTGCCCGTTCATAGAAGCCTCTGGCAAGCGCTGCTTTCGCTTCCCCCTCGCCTTCCACAATAATGAAGGCTTGCACGGATATCGCACGCTGCTGCCTGCGCTGCGCGATACCGCAAAACTTGCGCCCGCCAATCGATAAGTCGAATTCCCCCGGGCAGAACGATCCGAGCACTTCACCTTGATCGATCCGGTCTGTCAGCGTACCCATGAGTTCGCGGATCAGAGCCGCCATTGCTTCAAAATCTTTGCGGTGCTCCATATCTCCCGCTTCTTTGGGCAGCAGCAGCGACACATTCACGACGCCTAGGTCCAGCGGAACTGCCGCTCCTCCCGAGTTTCGCACCGCCGTGTCGTAGCCCTGCTCCAATAACCAAGAATTCGCTCGTGCCGCTTCAGGCAGCCGGCTGTCCCTTAACCCCATGACGAACGCCCTTGGGTGCCGCCATATGTGCAGAATGGGAGGAGCTGTCGGGCCGATCGACCGGCACAGCAGCTCCTCCAATGCAAAGGAATATCGGATGGACCGAGATTCGGTCTCGTCCGTCCGATCCAGAATGACCATCGAAGATGGGAGTGGTGCATATGTCATTGTCGTAATCTCCTGAGCTCGCAATTTACTTCCATGCTTCGAATTGTACGGGATTCCGGCTTATGCCGCAACGTGCATACGGCGTTTTTTCGCCAAAAATCATCAAAATTTTGGAAGCAAATCAAAGGAATTTCTAATTTTCTGTCGAATTAGAACGTGCTACCATCAAATTTTTATTAAGTAGGCGAGATCCTTGAACGTAATTGACGATTTACTGCTCAATATTCTTGTTTTAACCGTCCCCATCGTATTATCACACATTTTTTGGCTGGACAGGCCTGACAATACGGACCGTTATTATAAATACGGCGATGTCCTCATCTTCGTCATCAGCTCGGTCCTCGCTATCTTTTGTATGACCCATCCGGTTTTCAAATTCACCGGCATCGAATTCGATCTGCGCATCATTCCGTTGCTTATCGCTTTCCTTTATAGCGGCGTCAGGTCAGGGCTTGCCGTCTCAGCGGCCATACTCGTCTTCTCCTACTTCATGAACGGAGCGCTTTTCATCTGGAGTTTCACTTTATCGGCCCTGCTCGTTCCCTTCATTCTTGCTTTCATTGCGCTGAGCAATTGGAAGCATCTCACCCCCAAAGTCATGTTTCCCAGTTTGCTTGCCTGCGTCAGTGCTTTGGCTACCTTTTGCTTAACGATGTTGGACCGGATATCATCGTTTGTTGCGATGGACGGCACCTTCTTGCTTTACGGCCTGCTGTTCTGTGTCATACATTTCTTTACCATGTGGTTCCTGACCTCTCTCATCGCCCGTATCCAGGAAAATATCGCCATGCGCCAAGAAGTCCACCGCTCCGAGAAGCTGAACGTCTTAAGCGAACTGGCTGCCTCTGTCGCCCATGAAATTCGAAACCCGATGACGGTTGCCCGCGGCTTTATGCAAATCCTCAGCCAATCCCAAGTCACCGAAGAGAAGAAGCAAATCTACACGTCCATGGTCATTAAGGAAATTGACCGCGCCCAAGCCATTATTACCGATTATTTATCTTTCGCCAAACCGGAAGCCGAGAAGCTGGTGCAGCTTAACGTATCCGAACTGACGAATAAACTGAGCAATCTCATTCATCCGTATGCTTCCATGCGCGGGGTAGAAATCTCCATCGACATGGAGCCATCGCTGAACATACAAGCCAATCAGGAGAAATTGATTCAATGTCTCGTCAATTTAACGAAGAACGGCATCGAAGCCATGCCGGAGGGCGGCCAACTGCGAATTGCCGGCTTTAAGCAAGGCTCCAAGGTTATCGTGCAAATCACAGATAGCGGGGTCGGCATGACCTCCGAGCAGATCAACCGTCTGGGAACTCCCTTCTACTCGACGAAAGATAAAGGGACGGGCCTTGGCATGATGGTCTCGTACCGAATTATCAAGACGTTCGGCGGCCTTATTGAAGTTACCTCTCAGCCGGATCAAGGAACGCGCGTCACGATCTCACTGCCTGCCGCTTGACGAACCTGCGAGAATATCCATAATTCCTTTGAATAGCGGTATGGCCTTGTTGCTCTCGGATGGATCCGTGTTCTTAATGACCACGGACACGGCATACTTCGGCGCTGTCACAGGGCCGTATCCGATGAACCACTGGTTGATCTTCTCTTGCTTGCCTGCCATCGTTTGGGCGGTTCCGGATTTGCCGGCCAACGACCACTTCGCCCCCTTCAATCCTTGTCCCGTTCCTTCGGTCACGACTTCTCTCATCCAGCTTAACAGGGTGCGGCTTGTCGCGGCCGATACCCGGCCTTCACTCGAAGCTAGCGCCTGCGGCGGGAACTTCTCCATGACCCGGTCCGTTTGGTACCGGATCTCTTGCACCACTCTCGGGGAATAACCCTTGCCCGCATGAAGCAGCGTGACGATCATATTAGACGCTTGCAGCGGGGTCATCAAGACATCTCTCTGCCCGATAGCCGTCTGCATCAGAACCCCTTCGTCATCGTGCGGCGTATGGGCGCCGAACAGCTGCCCGCTCTCCTCGCTGTCGAACTGGCGGAGCATTGTTTCCGCGTCTGTCTGTCCCTTCCAACCGACCTCATCCAACACGCCCAGCTTGTGCGCGTAGGCTTCCAGCTGAGCAGGCGTCAGCCGCTGCATCACGTTCGCGAATACAATATTGCAGGACTGCGCAAAGCCCTCCTCCAACGTTAACGGGCCATGCCCGTCCTTCCTCCAGCACGTAAATCCGTATTTACCGAGCGCTCCATTGCAGGTAAACGTCTCCCCCGGCTTGACAACACCGAGATCCAAGGCGGCGGCAGCCACGACTGTTTTGAAAATAGAACCCGGTGCCGTCGCTTTCAACGCATAGTTGCTCCAGCTATTGCTAGCCAGATCGACAGCCGTCTGGTCGTAATTAGGCCTGCTCGCCATCGCCACAACGTCCCCTTGCTCCACAGCCTGCACAACGGCAGCCCCCTCACGGATATTCATCTGATCCATGAGTTGTTCGATCTGCCGCTGCAAGCCCGCATCCAGCGTCGTTACCAGCTTAACCGGATAAAATGTGTTATCCGGAGCGATCATGCGGGCATCGAGACCGGCTAAAGGCCGCTTGCCGGCATCCATGAAATAAGAGATCGAAGTCTCTCCGATGCCGCGCAGCCACCAATCGAACGTTTTCTCCAGACCTGCTCCGCCAATCTTCGTTGTCAGAGCAACTTTGCCCTTTGCCAAATCTGCTCCGTACAAATTCATGACACGGTCCGGGTTTTGGCCGACGAACCCGATCAGCTGCCGTGCCGTCATGCCGGCCGGATAACGATCCTCCATCTCCACCACCTTGACGTTCGGCAGGCCAAGCGCATGAATCTGCTCCTCTTGCCTGTCCGTTAACGCAGCCGGTTTCCCATCCAATGCCGTGCTCCACACCTGCGGTTCTGTCAAGTCTTGCATGAATGCATGCCACGCCTTACCTGTCGTCTGCAAGATCCGAACCAATTGAGCTTCCTGCTGCGGATCAGGCCTCATCTCGTCATGGATGGGGAACACGACAAGCGCTTTAACCTGAGCGCCCGTCATCGGCCTCAAGTTCCGATCGAGAATATCTCCTCTGCCGCTGTCCAGCACCAACGCGCGCTGTCTCTGGACAACCGAATTTTTGAGCAAATTCACTCCCCGCGAGCTGTAATTTTCCGTTGCCGCAATCTGGATCCAGAACAGCTTGCCGGCAATCCCCGCAAACAGGAGCACAATCGTGAGAAGAACTAGAAACATACGGCGTTTTTCATTTAAAGATAGCTGTTTAACCCTCATGCCACGGACTCCCAACTTTGCCAATTGATGCTGATGGCTACAGTATCGTCATTCCCGCACGCCGGCAAACCGCTCGTTTCCAGGATATATCAAAAAAGCCTACCCTCTGAAATCGAGAGCAGGCTGCGAATGATATAAGAACTATATTTCGAATTTGGAAAGCGTGTCGTTCAGCGACTTGGACAGCAGATCCAGCTTGTCCGACAATTTGACGAGTCCGTCACTGATGCTAAGCTGTTCGGAGCTCAAGGAAGCTACTTCCTCCGATGTCGCAAGCGATTCTTCCGCGACCGCGCTGACATTCGTCATAGCGTCCGAGAGAACGACCTGAGACTGCTCCAGGGTGGAAATGGAATCGCTGACCGTGCTGAGCTGCTCGATAAAGCCGCCCATGTGCGTCGTCACTTGTTTGAAAATGATATCCGCTTCTTTCACGGCCAAAATTTGCTCTTGGAAGATCGGCGTTGCGGTTGACAATACCTTCACCGTCTCATCGATTTCCTTTTGAATCGTTTCTGTAATCTGTCCGACGACGTCGATGGATTGGCGCGATTGATCGGCCAGCTTGCGGATTTCATCGGCCACGACCATGAAGCCTTTGCCTGCCGCTCCGGCGCGAGCCGCTTCAATGGTTGCATTCAACGACAAGATGTTCGTTTGCTTCGTCATGTTGTTGAGAACATCCAGAATTTTGCGGATGGAACGGGTGCTATCCTTCAGATTGTCGACTTTATCGACCATCGAACGGATCATTTCCTCGGTCAAATTCGTTTTGGAGATCAGCTCCGACATATACTTCGTACCTTGCTCGGAGGAGCTTTGAACGTCGGCGGCCGCCGTTCCCATCTCCAGATTCGCTTCAATAACTTGCTTCATTTGGACACCGATATGCTGTGTCAGTTCGTTGCCGCGTTCGGATTCCGTCGCAAGTCCGCCGGCCCCGTTGGAAATTTCATCGGTCGCTACCGCAATCTCTCTGGCGGCAGTCGCCGTCACCTTAGAGGAGTTGCTTAACTCCTGCGCGGTTTCGAACACAGCTTGCGCAGAGTTGCTCGTTTGTTGAACAAGCGTTGTGATCTGCTGCATCATCGTATCGAAGCTTGCGCCGAGCTGTCCGATCTCATCCTGGGTGACATAGTTGGCGCGAACCGTTAGCTTGCCTTTCGCCCCTTGCTGCATCAGGTTGCGCAAATTGATCAGCGGACGGCCGATCATTCTCGCTACGAATAGACCGATTAATACGGCAGCGATGGCAGCGAAGAGAGCGATGAGAAGTGTATAGTTGAAAATTTTCTTGGCATCTTTAACCAATGCGCTGACCGGAATGTCGCCAACCAGATTCCAACCGGATAAATTGGATTTGTAGTAAGCGACCAGATGGTCGTCTTTCGTCGTGAAGGAGCCGTGTTCTTCGGCAAGCTGCTCTTTCGTCAATTGAACTTCCGCATCTTTCTCAAGCTGCGTGATATCTTTGACGGCGACGTTTTTGTTATCAGCATTCGTGATTACGACTTTGCTGTCGTCTCCCAAAGACATGCCATCCAGTTCTTTATTCAACAGATCCGTGCTAAGCTCCAGCAGAAGAACCGCGGAAGTGCTGTTCGTCAGTGTATTTCTCATCAGGCGTCCGATGGCGAACGTATTCGTCGAAGAAGACGAGTACCCTTTGAGCTTACTGTCCAGCCATGCGACCTTGCCGCCGTTATCAATGATCTTTTTGAACCAATCCGTCGAACCGGAATTCTCGCTAAGCGTGCTTCCGCCGGAACCCGTAATGACGATCAATTTGCCGTCGGGTCTGTACAGATGAAGCGTTTTAATCGACTTGTTGGAGAAGGTCACGACATTCAATTTATCCGTTAATTGACGGACGACCTCAAGCGATTCATAGGAGGATGGATCCAGTGTCGGCACTTTCTCGAGAAGGTCCTGCAATTCCTTGTTCAACATAATTTGCAGCGATGTTTCTTCGAACGTCTGGTAGAGGAAGTCCAGCTTCTGCCCCGCCTGCGTGACGGTTTGAAGCGACGATTCCGCCACTTTGTTCTTGATGACGCTCTTGGATACGCTGTACGAAATCATCCCAACGATCAGAACGAAGAACAGAATGCTGATGAAGAACATTAAAAACAGCTTCATGCCGACGGACTTCACCGGGTTCTCCAGCTTCACCTGCTTCATTTCCTTGAATGCGGCTGTGCCCATTTGCTTGGAAGTGCTGCCAGCTGCGCCAAGAATACGACCCCACGGAACATTTCGAATTGTTTGAACGACTGCTTTGTTTAAAAATGCGAGAATACTTTGGAGTCCTTTTTTCATTTCATTCACCGCCATTAGTTTCTGCTTCAATGCCCCCGTACTTTCGTCCTAAATTGAAAAGGGTTACATTCAAGTTTTTTTATATATTTCGACACGCTCAAACAATTTCCTTTATTATTCGTTCCAAAAAAAGAATAAAAAAAGAAACTTTCTCCAATATACCTTAGTGTGGAGAAAGCTTCCATGGTACTATTTTCCTGTTTTCTTTCGCATCATATCCCATTTTTTTACAGGAAGTTCCGTCTTCAATTCGATAATTTGCAGCGGATGCCTTGCTGCGTCCAGCTTTTGACCTTCTTCATTCCAAATCGCGTCAACCTTTTGTTTGAAATGCGTGCCCTCCGGTCCGAAAAACTCGACTTCCTGCCCCGGTTTAAAATGATTCCGCTGCTGAATGCGGGCGATGCCCGTTGCTGCATCATAGGAGAGCACCAAACCGACGAAATCAAACCCGACGACTTTATCCTCCGGCTCGAAGATGTGATCCTCAGGACCCGGTGCTTCGTAGAAAAAGCCCTCATTCAATGGCCGGTTCGCCGCTTTATGAATTTCTTCCAGCCACAGCGGATTCAGCTTGAAATTGTCCGGATCTTCGAAGTAACTGTCGATGGCTTGACGGTACGCATTCACGACCGTTGCCACGTAGTGGATACTTTTCATCCGGCCTTCAATCTTGAAGCTGTCGACGCCGGATTCTATCATATCGGCAATATGCTCGATCATGCTGAGATCCTTGGAGCCCATCGTGAAGGCATCGTCATCTTCGCCGAACAAAGGCAGATCCGTCGCAAGCGGGCCCGATAGCTGCTCATCCTTGGCGAACAAATCATATTTCCAGCGGCATGATTGCGAGCAGCCGCCGCGGTTCGAATCCCGGTCCGTGAAATGGTTGGAAAGGACGCATCTTCCGGAATAGGAGCTGCACATCGCGCCGTGAATGAACGCTTCGATTTCGACATCGACATGCGCTTTAATCTCATCGATTTCCTTCATGCTCGCTTCACGGGCCAGCACGACCCGTTCAATCCCTTGATCTTTCCAGAATTTCACGGTCTGCCAGTTCATGACCGATTGCTGCGTGCTGACGTGAACCTCCAGCTTGGGAGCTACGCGGCGGCACGTCTCCATAATGATCGGATCCGCTGCGATGATCGCGGAGATCCCGGCCTCTTGCAGTCCGCGCAAATAATCTTCCAAGCCCTCGATATCTTCATTGTGGGCATAAATGTTCGTAGCGACGAAAACCTTCGCGCCATACCCGTTCGCGAATTCCACCGCCTCGCGCATCTCCTCCAGCGAGAAGTTATCGGCGCTCGAGCGCAAACCGTATTTCTGCCCGCCGATATAGACGGCATCCGCTCCGTAATGGATCGCAAATTTCAACTTCTCCAAATTGCCCGCAGGGGCCAATAGCTCAGGCTTATGCAGCCTTACACGCTTTCCTCTCGCTCGTTGTTCCAACGCTGTCGTCATCTCGAAAACGCACCTTCTTCCATGTATCAATATACCTGTTCTTTATAGAAAAACCCGTAGGATAGTTCGCGCTCAGGATCCTGCAATTCGGCGATAGCGTCCAGCCATTCCTGCTTGAATGTATAGCCGGCCGGATCGGCCGCATACGCGTCAATGGCCGCGCGATAGCTTCTCACAACCGTTTCATTGTAAACGGCAGATTTCAGGAGCCCTTCAATCTTCAAACTGTCGATATTTCCGTCCATCAGCTCAGGCAAATTCTCCAGCATGCAAATATCTTCCGAGCTCATGATATGCGTGCCGTTGCTGTCCTCATACACCGGATAACGCTGGTCCCGGCGTTCATGCTCAATCAGGAATAGTCCGCGCCCGATGGAGCGATCCTCCGCTGCGGCGTCATGGCCCTGATGTTCGATATAATTTTTCACTAGCTCCCGCTTGGAGTGATAAATATTCGTGATGCCGTGAACCTGAACTTCCACGCTCAGTTCCGTATTCGCTTTGAAAGCCAGCACCTGATCCATGTTCAGCTCTCTGGCCAGCACGACGCGCGATGCGCCCTGCCTGCCCCAATAATTCGCCGTCGCATAGTTGGTGGAGGTCATCTCCGCATTCCAATGCAGGGCGAACCCCTGCGGCAAGGTGCGCGCAGCCATCAGCACCGCAGGATCGCCGAAAATGACCCCGTCAGCACCAAAGGCTTGCAGCCGGCTCAAATATTCGTCAAGCCCTTCTAGCGAGGCGTTATCGAATATTTTGTTAACCGACACATAGACCTTCGCCTGCTTCTCGTGCGCCCAAGCGACGGCCTCTGCGATCTCCTCCGGCTTCATATTCCCCGGAAGGCGCATGGCGTAGCGCTCTTCGCCGACTATAACGGCATCTGCGCCCGCTTCGATTAATCGTTTCACATCTGCGATCGAGCCGCAGCTTACTACGAGTTCTGGTTTTTTCACTTGCTTACCCTACCTTCTGTCAGCTTCCTGTCCATCTTCCATCTTCTAATTCGCGGCTTTTTTGCTTTCCGCAATATTTTTCTTATGTTCCTCGAACGTCTCGGCGAACAAATGCCCTTTCGTTCCATCCTTCTTCGTTACATAGAACAAATATTTCGTCTCTTCCGGGTAGATTGCGGCTTTCATCGAAGCCAGACTGGGACTGGCGATCGGCCCCGGCGGCAAGCCCGTGTTCAAATACGTATTGTAAGGGCTTTGAATCTGCAAATCCTTCTCCAGCAATCGCTCTTTGGATTTATCGAATAAATATTGCACCGTGGCATCGATTTGCAGCGGCATGTTCTTCTTCAGCCTGTTTTGGATCACGCCGGATACGAGAGCCCGCTCTTCATCCTGCACGACCTCCCGCTCAATGAGCGAAGCGATCGTCAGCATCTGATGCACGGTCAGTCCGCGCTCCTTCAGCTTGTCCTTCCAGTCGGGAGGCAGCGTAGCCAGCTTCTTGTCCAGCTCTTGCAAGGTGCGCTCAATGAATTCCTGTTCCGTCGAACCCTTCTTGAATTCATAGGTTTCCGGGAACAAGTAGCCCTCCAGCTTGTGCTTCAGGTTTTTGTTATCGGGGATGGCTAAAGCCGTCTCGCTCTTCAAATCCGCAGGAGCATTCGCCATCTGCAGGAATACATCCTTGCTCCATGGCGTCCCCTCGCTCAATTTAGCAGCGATCTGTTCGATGGTATACCCCTCGGGAATCGTAACGCGGATAACCTCTTCCTTTACGGTTTCTCCTTTATTGAGCTTGTCAATCACCTGATCGAACGTAATCCCCGGCTTCATGCCGTACTCGCCGGCTTGAAATCTGGAGCCTTGCTTCTTCAGTTTGAGATAGTACGTAAAAATGGATGAGTTCTTAATAAGACCTTTGGCCTCAAGCTCTTTGGCAATTTGGACGGATCCGGCACCTTGCGGAATGGATACCCTCACCTCTTGCTCGGATGCTGCAACCGGCTGCATCGCATTCACGATGAACAGTCCGATCCCAGCGGCCGTCCCCACAAGAAGAAGCAGGATCAGACCTATCACGATCAGGACGATTCTGCGCGTCCTCTTCCTGGGTTCATTGCCTTCACTGCCATGATCAAGCATGTTGTTCACTATAAACCTCCTAAGTGCATAACGGCTTGCTTGCCGCGCAGCCCCTCTGCGCTAGCTCTCCAAGCAAACAAAAACGAGCGGATGCGCTCCGCTCGGTTGTTTGCTTCTTACAAGTCATCCCCATCCGGAAAAACCATCTCGTCGTAGAGCTCCGAAACGGTTTCCCATTCATCGTCGTCCTCGATGGTTTCCAGCTCGTATTGCCCGTCCGCATCCGTCGTTACCCGGAAAACCGCAACCTCGTCTTCCTTCTTCAACTGATCCGATTGCAAAACGGCATAGGTTTGACCCTCATATACGAATTCTTTAAGAAGATGATAGACCGTCGATTCGTTTTGCTCATCAAACAAAATGATATCATCCCCGTAAGCTTTACGCAATACGTCGGAAGGCGTCGTACTCATGCTTCGTCTTCCTCATCGAATTCCGCCATCAACGTGTTGAAGGTTTCTTCCACGATGTTCCATTCTTCCTCATCCTCGATCGTGAACAGCTTCAAATCTTCGCCGTCGTCATCCTCTTCGTAACGGAAGGCGTACACTTCGTCGGATTCTTCGTCTCCTCCGTCCGTAGGCACAACCATCATGTACTTCTTGTCAGAACCGTCCACTTCGAATTTCATGATAACCTCGAACTCTTCTTCGTTGCCTTCATCGTCCGGGATGTAAATGATTTCTGGTTCCTCTTCACGCAATTCTTCTTTGGACATGTCCATTCACCTCTTCATATTGGCATCCATGTACCCCTGCAGGATGATTTGCGCCGCCATTTTATCGATCACAGCCTTCCGTTTCTTACGGCTCACATCCGCTTCAAGCAGAGTGCGAGTGGCTGCTACGGTTGTCAAACGCTCATCCCACAAATGTACCGGTACACTTAGTTTTTGTTCTAATTCTTTCGAGAAAGCAATGGCCAGCTCGCCTCGAGGACCAATCGTGTTGTTCATATTCTTGGGTAGACCTACAACGATCTTGGATACATCGTACTGCTTGACGATGGCCTCCAGCCGCTCAATGTCTTCCCCAGGCTTACGCCGGTGTATGACTTCAAGCGCTTGGGCCGTCCAGCCCAATTCGTCGCTTATCGCTACGCCGATCGTTTTATCCCCATAATCCAAGCCAATCCATCTCATGCCGGTACCCATTTCCTTCTATTTGTGTTGACCCAGGTAAGCGCGAACCAATTCCTCGATCAGCTCGTCGCGTTCCCGTTTGCGAATGAGGCTCCGCGCATTATTATGCCGTGGAATATAAGCAGGATCTCCGGAAAGCAAGTACCCGACAATCTGGTTAATCGGATTATACCCTTTTTCCTGAAGAGCATCGTACACCGCCAGTAGCACATCTTTGGGGGAAGTTTCGATTTCTTCTGCTTTCACGTTGAACTTCATCGTTTTATCCATGGAACTCATCAGGAGCACCTCACTTTCCTTGTGAAACCATTTGTAAAAAATTTGAAAATTGTTCGTGTATACTGGTTTATATTCTCTATGGGTTTAAAAATTCCTGTCCCACAAAAAAATAATTATGCAAATTGGGAAAGAAGTCCTTCTACACCGGACAATGCCGCTTGCAATTTGGAAGGATCTTTGCCGCCTGCTTGCGCCATATCCGGACGGCCTCCGCCGCTTCCGCCTACGGCAGCCGCCACTTCTTTGATGATCTTGCCGGCATGGAAGCCCTTAGCCACAAGATCCGGGGTAACCGCTGCAACCAGGTTCACTTTATCGTCAGCAACTGCGCCGAGCACGATAACGGCTGAGCCCAGCTTCACTTTCATCTCATCGACGATATTGCGAAGGGAGTCCATATCCGCCGCACTCACTTGAGCGGCTAGTACCGATACGCCGGCAGCTTGCTTCACCTGATCGGCCAGCGAACCCGCTTCAATGCGGTCTAGCTTGCCGCGCAGCGACTCGTTCTCACGCGACAACTCTTTAATTTGCGACAGCGCCGCTTCCACCCGTTTCGGCACATCCTGGATGTTCGACTTCAACAAGCCGGCCGATTCCTTCAGCAGTTGCAGCTGCTGGTCCAAATACTCGTACGCGCTGCGGCCGGATACCGCTTCGATCCGGCGTACGCCTGATCCGATACCGGATTCGCTGACGATTTTGAACAGACCGATCTGCCCTGTGTTCTGAACGTGGCAGCCGCCGCAAAGCTCCAAGCTGTAATCGCCGACTTGTACAACACGAACGATATCGCCGTATTTCTCGCCGAACAGCGCCATGGCGCCCATCGCTTTCGCTTCCGCGATCGGTTTCAAGGAAATGTCCACATTCGTGTTATTCCAAATTTGACGGTTGACACGCTGCTCCACATCCTGCAATTCTTCGGCGCTGATGCTTCCGAAGTGCGAGAAGTCGAAGCGCAGCCGGTCCGGTTCGACAAGAGACCCTGCCTGGTTAACGTGAGTGCCGAGCACTTCCTTCAGCGCTTTGTGCAGCAGATGCGTCGCCGTGTGGTTCTTGATAATATCTCCGCGCTCCGCACTCGAAACGATTGCTTCTACGGTATCCCCTTTGCGGAGCACGCCGGACTCGACGACTACCTTATGAACATGCTGACCGTGAGGAGCTTTGATCACGTCTTCCACTTTCAGCGTCACTTGCTTGTTCTTGATCGTTCCGAAGTCGCTCACCTGACCGCCGCTCTCCGCATAGAAAGGTGTGCGGTCAAGAATCACTTGGCAGGTCTCGCCGACGCCGACAATGTCCACAAGCTCGTTCTCATGAACGATCGCTTCGATTTTAGCAGTAACTACCAATTCATTATAACCAACAAATTCGCTTTTAACCGTCAATTCGGACAGCGGGCCGCCCTGTACCTTCATCCCGCCTTCTTTCTGGCTGGCTGCGCGAGCACGGTCGCGCTGCTCCTGCATCGCCGCATCGAAGCCTTCGCGGTCAACGCTCAAGCCTTGCTCGGAAGCGAAATCCTCTGTCAGGTCGAACGGGAAGCCGTACGTGTCGTACAATTTGAAAGCGTCAGGTCCGCTGATTTGATTCAAGCCTGCTTGACGCGTCTTCTCCACCATTTCACCAAGAATAACCAATCCGTCGCTCAGCGTTTCGTGGAATCGCTCTTCTTCCGTACGAATCACCTTCTCGATGAATTCGCGTTTGTCCACAACTTCCGTGTAGTACACGCCCATGATTTCGCCGACGGTAGCGACCAGTTTATACAGGAACGGTTTGTCTTGGCCAAGCACCTTGCCGTAGCGTACGGCACGGCGCAGCAGACGGCGGATGACATAGCCGCGGCCTTCGTTGGAAGGCAGGACGCCATCGCCTACGGAGAAAGCAACCGTACGGATGTGATCGGCAATCACTTTGAACGCTACATCGTGTTCGTCATTCGTATGGTAGGTTACGCCGGTAAGCTCACTAGTTTTGTCAATGATCGGTTTGAACAGGTCCGTATCGAAGTTGGAATCCACGTCCTGCAGAATGGAAGCAAAGCGCTCCAAGCCTGCGCCCGTATCGATGTTTTTGTTCGGAAGCGGCGTGTAGCTGCCGTCCTTATTGTGGTTGAACTGTGTGAATACGAGGTTCCATACTTCCAAGAAACGCTCGTTCTCCCCGCCGGGCCAGCACTCCGGATCGGAAAGATCGCCGTATTTGTCCCCGCGGTCATAAAAGATTTCCGTACACGGACCGCAAGGGCCTTCCCCGATGTCCCAGAAATTGTCTTCTTTGAGCTTGTAAATACGCTCTTCCGGGATGCCGATCTGCTTATTCCATATCTCAAAAGCTTCTTCGTCGTCTTCATGCACAGTGACCGAAATCCGGTTCGGATCGAATCCGATCCACTGCGGGTCCGTCAGGAACTCCCATGCCCATGGAATAACTTCTTTCTTGAAATAATCACCGATGGAGAAGTTACCTAACATTTCGAAGAACGTATGGTGACGGCGCGTTTTGCCGACGTTCTCGATATCGTTGGTCCGAATACATTTCTGAGCGTTCGTAATCCGCGGATTCTCCGGGATTTCACGTCCATCCAAATAAGGCTTCAGAGGCGCAATCCCCGCATTAATCCAGAGCAGCGACGGATCGTTATGAGGGACGAGCGAGGAGCTCGGCTCTACCTTATGCCCCTTACTTGCGAAGAACTGCAACCATTTGGAACGAATTTCACTTGCTTTCATCTCTCTCAAGCCTCCAAGTTTCCTTATTAATGTTTGATTAACAAACAAAAAACGCCCCTGCTTGAACAGGGACGAATCATCGCGGTACCACCCTGGTTATCGCATTCGCCTCCGCGCAGCTTAAGCAGCGGAAACAAAGCAATCTCCTTGTGCGGATCTGTAACGGGTCCAACCGGTGGAGTTCATCCACACTCCGAAATCAGCGTTCAGCCATCCTAGCACCGAGAGGTCCTCTCAGCCGGAACGAGGAGCTGCTGCTCACCCGAATCGGAACCTCATCTCTGACAGTGGACTATGGCTTACTTCAATTTCATCAACGATTTCTGAAATAGATCTAGATAAGGCAAATTATAACTATATGCCGCAGCGGTGTCAATATTCACAACTGTCATGGAACCATTGCCGATGGGGAAACGTAAGAACATTACATTCTTCTACCGAAGGGCGGGAATCGGGCATGGATGTCTCCACGCTTACATTGTTAGGACTGATTGCTCCCGTTTTCGTACTAATTATCTATATCATGACCAAAACGCTCATTAAGAAAGAGATCCCGGTTTAAAAACCTAGTTGACAATCGTTCTCAGTCAGAGTATACTAAACTCATTGATAATGATTTTCATTATCGTATGTCGCTTAAAGCGAACCTTGTATACTTACTCCGTAGCCCACTCGATGGTTTACGTATGCCACACCCTTTAATATCCTCAACCCTCGTACAGAACCCCTGTAACCATGATCCCGCAAGTCATGGCTTACAGGGGTTTTGTGCGTCTTCCAGCTGCTTCGTCAGGTCACGTAGGCTGCTTATGAACATAATGCAGGAAGATATGCTGAATAATGACTTTCATGACGGCGAAGAAAGGCACGGCTAAGATCAAACCGACGATCCCCGCGACTTCTCCTCCCACCAGCAAGGCGAATATGATCACAAGCGGGTGCATATGCAGCTTTCTGCCGACAACCTGCGGTGAAATCACATTGCCCTCGAGAATTTGCACGGTCATGTTGACGAGCGCCACGAACAGCACCATTCTGAGCGAAATGGTTGAAGCCATAATAATCGCGGGCGCTGCCCCGAAGAACGGTCCCAGGTATGGGATAATGTTGAAGATCGCCACTACGCTGGCCAACAGCAGCGGGTACGGCATATCAATCAGCCAGTACCCCAAATAGGCCAGCCCGCCGATAATGACACAGACCAACAGTTGACCGCGGATATAATTGCCGAGCGCCGTATCGATGTCAAGGAGCAGCTTGACCGTTCTCTTCCGGTGCTCCTTCGGTACGATCGCCAGAGCTGTTTTCTCGATAATTTGAAAATCCTTGAGAATATAGAACGCAACGAACGGCACGATGAACGCCACGAACAGCATGGAGATCGTTGCGCCGATCTGATTCATATAGTTGGAGATCGCCATCGAAATACTGTTTTCCAGCTTCGTCAAGGAATTGTTGAACCCCGTACGGACACTATCCGGCAGCAGCTTATTTTGATTAAAACCGTCTACAAGCGACTGCGCCTTCACCGCCATCTGCGGCATGTGTTCATTTAACTCCGCAATTTGCGTCATGAACATCGGTGTCATATTCATAATGATGACTGTGAGCGATGAAATAAAGACGCTGTAAATAAGCAGCACCGCAATCGTCCTGGGAACCTTCCGTTGGTTCAACATATTGACGACCGGATTCAAAATGTACGAAATAATCACGGCGATGAAGAATGGCATCAGGATGGCTTTCAAGAACGTAAACAAGCTCAGCAGAATCGGCTTGATTTGCAGCAGCATATACAGGCAGGCCAGAGCAAGCAGCAAATAAATGAGCCCAACAAACCAGCGGTTTCTCCAAAAACGTTCCACCTGTGTTCACCTCGGTCATTCAAATAATGTTAATGCCCATACAGTATATGTACATGCTGGTCAAATTAACCTCGGTGGCGATGAAAACGGCAAAAAACGTTACCTCTCCGGCACGGCCGCGCTGGAAAAGTAACGTTTTTGGTGTATTATGGTTAATTGGCGTGTTCTTGGACCAGAGGCATTTCTTCTTCAAAAAACAAATCATCCAGAGAACTTAGCGTACCGTCTTCCTCTACTTGGTAGACGGACATCTTCTCTCCGTTCACGCTGAGTTCGATAAAGCAACCCCAGCAGTAAAATTGGTGGGAACCGATTTTTCCAATGTCTTTGGAATTACAGTTTGGACAACGCATCTTGCTCACCCTATTCTTCTTTGGATACGAAGAGTTCTTCAACTTCCTGAGCGCAATGTACGGGCACGATGATGGCATCGTCTCCCTTCGTCGCCGTCTCCGGCATCGGGAGCCATCTTCGCCCTTCTTTTAAATCAGAAATAAACCCTTCGGACAATTCATAACCTACTATTTGTTTACCCCAATCCTGGGTTAAATAAACATCTTCTACCATGCCTAATTTGTCTCCACCGACTGTGACGACAGGAAGTCCCTTGATTCGCCGGCTTCCTTCCAGAAGAGCATGACACTCTCCCGTATGCTCGAATTCGATAATGACATGTTCGTTCGGTATGGTAACGGCATCTTCTCCGGCAGCAACGACGCCATCCCACGGTACATACCGTAAGGAGGAAAACCACATCTTCGCTTCCAGGATGATCCCTCGTATATTCCACTCAGGGTCAATCAGCAAATCTTTAACTTGACCTATCTGCTTGCCGGATTCTACCGTCAGAACGGGAAGTCCGATCAAATCGTGCGCTTTGCGCAAGGTGTTTTCCCCCTAGAACCACCCGGTACTAATTAGTACGCAGCCGTTTGACAATGGTTGCAATTTTCTGGGCAGCTGTTTCAATTTGATCTTTAGAATTCCCCATTCCAAAGCTAAATCGAACGGCTGAGGAGGTAACATTTTCTGGCAGTTTCATCGCTTGCAGCACATGGGATACTTCCAGCGAGCCTGACGTACAAGCCGAGCCGCTTGCCGCGGCCACGTCCTCCAGATCAAGATTCATCAGCATCGTTTCGGTCGAGACGCCCGGGAAGCTGATATTCACAATGTGCGGAACGCGCTGCTCCGGATGCCCGTTGATGACGAAAGCCTCGCGGCCCAATTGCTGCTCCAGGGAGGCAATCAAGCTGCGGTTAAGTTTCGCGGCTTGCTCATAGAAGCTGTCCGTCATTGGCAGTATCCGCTCTACAGCCTTGGCGAAGCCGGCTATTGCCGCCACATTCTCTGTTCCCGCCCGGCGCTTGCGCTCCTGCGAGCCGCCATAGACATGCGGGACAAGCTTGGTGTTCTTGGACACGTATAAAGCGCCAATTCCGTTAGGTCCGTATATTTTGTGAGCCGATAAGCTTAGCATATCGACGGGAAGATCATGCAGATGAATGGGCAGCTTACCTAACGCCTGCACGGCATCTACATGGAAGGGGATATTCCGGCTGCGGGCCAGACGCCCGATCTGTTCAATCGGCTGAATGGTGCCGACCTCATTATTCACATACATGATGGAGATTAGAGCCGTGTCGGGACGAATAGCGGACTCAACATCTTCCATTTGAATAAGACCAGTCGGACCTACTGGCAGGTAAGTCACCTCATAACCGAGGCTCTCCAACCGTTCGCATGGATGCAGAACAGCGTGATGCTCAATGGATGAAGTGATGATGTGCTTCTTGCCTTCTCCACCTGCCTGGATGATCCCGAAGATGGCCATGTTATTGCTCTCCGTTCCACCGCTCGTGAAGATGAGCTCGGCAGGCAGACAGCCCAAGGACTTCGCCATCGCGTCACGAAACCTGTTAAGTGCTGTTCTTGTCGCTCTGCCGAAGCTATGGGTGCTGGAAGGATTGCCAAAATACGTTGTATAGTAAGGAAGCATCGCTTCCATGACTTCGGGATGCACCGGCGTCGTTGCCGCGTGATCAAGATAAATTGGATTCATAATCACCTTTAGATATAGAACATGTAGTTATCGTGCTTGCCTTGATCCTCGAAGGAGATCAAGTTCGCGAGCGTTGTTGAATCCAGCACTTCCGCAATGCTGTCGCGAATCCGGATCCAGAGATCACGCTTGGCCGGATCGTCTTCTTCCGTGAAATCGACCGGAGAGATCGGCCCTTCCAGAACGCGAATCACTTCGCCTGCTGTTACTTGATCGGCGGATTTCGAAAGGATATACCCGCCGTACGCTCCGCGAATACTCTTGACCAATCCCGCGTTACGCAATGGTGCGACCAGCTGTTCCAGATAGTGCTCGGACAGTTGATGCTTTTCCGCAATGCTTTTGAGTGAAGTAGGACCTTCACCGACTCGATTGGCCAGCTCCATCATAATAGTTAAACCATAGCGGCCTTTTGTGGAAATTTTCAAAAATTACACCTCATTTAATAACATATATGCCATCCAAGGGGCTAATTGATATGACGAAAAATTATGACGCTTACCAATGGCTATGCCCGCATTAAGACTAAGGCTCGTCCCTGTCTTGGTAAACAGCGTTTCCATTTTTAGCAAAAACATTCCTAAACATCCGTATATCATATACATGGTATCATAGATTCCTTCTTCTGTGGGGGAAAACAATGACATTCTCATGAAATATTTTAATTTTCAAGGGTTGAGATGTATAATAGTTTGTGTTTACAAAAATGTCTTACAAGATGGAAAAGAGGAACAGGAGCGATGAACAAGAAAACACGCGTTATTCTCGGCATGTCCGGGGGTGTCGACTCGTCCGTAGCCGCTTTGCTGCTGAAGGAGCAGGGCTATGAAGTGATCGGCATTTTCATGAAAAATTGGGACGATACCGACGAATTTGGCCATTGCACAGCCGAAGAAGATGCAGAGGATGTCCGCAGAGTGTGCGACCAGCTCGGCATCCCTTTCTATACAGTGAATTTCGAGAAACAATATTACGACAAGGTATTCGCCTACTTCTTGGACGAGTATACCAAAGGCCGTACGCCGAATCCGGATGTGATGTGCAACCGGGAAATCAAATTCGGGGAGCTTCTCCAGAAGGTCTTGGACCTGGGCGGCGATTATATTGCGACAGGCCACTATGCGCAGGTGAAAGAAGAGAATGGGGAGTACAAGCTTCTTCGGGGCAACGATCCCGGTAAGGATCAGACGTATTTCCTGAATGTACTGACACAGCATCAGCTGTCCAAGGCGATGTTCCCGATCGGCCATCTGCCGAAGCCGGAAGTCCGCAAGATTGCCGAGGCCGCTGGTCTCGCGACAGCCAAGAAGAAAGACAGCACCGGCATCTGCTTTATCGGCGAACGGGACTTCAAAGAATTCCTCAGCCAGTATTTACCCGCCAAACCTGGCAACATGGTCGATATTCGCAACGGCGATATCAAAGGCCGCCATGACGGCCTCATGTACTATACGCTCGGCCAAAGACAAGGGCTTGGCATCGGCGGTTCCGGCTCAGGCGAGCCATGGTTTGTCGTCGACAAAAATTTGGAAACGAACGAGCTGCTCGTCGTTCAAGGCGAACAGTATCCCGGCCTCTACTCCAAGGGATTAACGGCCACCGACGTGAACTGGATTTCACCTGTTAAGCCGCAAGGGGCCTTCACCTGTACGGCCAAATTCCGTTACCGCCAGCCCGATCAAGGCGTGACGCTTACATTTGCAGAGAACGGAACCGTGGAAGTCGTTTTCGATTCGCCGCAGAAGGCCGTTACTCCCGGACAAGCCGTCGTGTTCTATGACGGGGACGTTTGCTTGGGCGGCGGCGTCATTGATCAAGTTCACAAATAAGCACAAGGAACGCGAGGAAGGATGATTGCAATGCCCAAAGTGAATGAAGTCTCGCTGCGCGCTAACACTTACGAGGATGTTAAAGCTATCGTGAAAGAGGTTGGTATTCTGCCTCTCTCCTCTTTCATCCCCGATCATCCCTCTCTTGAATCCGTAACGACGCACGATCAGTGGCACACCGGACTCGAGACGGATCCTTGGCTATGGCGGGATCGGCTGCCAGGCGACGGACTTGCCGCTTACGGAAGGTTCTTCGCGAAGAAGCCTTTGTTGATTTCGGCCGACCTCTTTCCACTGGTCAAGAACCTGCTGGAAGACCCGTACTCCGTTGAAGAACGGTATGAGGACGGGCAGCTTCCCAAGTCGGCCGTCCAACTGTTCCAAGCCGTAGAAGCGAACGAAGGCATCGATGTTAAGGAACTGCGGGCTGTGACCGGCATGAAGGCTAAGGAGTCCAAAGCCGAATTCGACCGGGCGCTCATTGAACTGCAAAGCACAACGGATCTTGTTATTGCGGGAATCAGCGAGCGATTGAATGCCAACGGAACCAAAAACGGCTGGAATAGCGCTTGCTACATGACGGCGCTGCATTGGATGGAGCTTCACCGTTTGAAGCCGAATACGGAGCCAACGCCGGAGGCAAGAAGCCGGTTCAGAGCTTATGTGCAGGAACGATACAGTCAAGCCGCCGCTGCGTATTTAGGGAAGATATTCAAGTTATAAGGATGAAGCCTGTTCCAGGTTGGAGGAACAGGCTTTTTTATTTGAGTCCTGCGATGTGGCCAAATTTACCGTTAGCCCCGCCGTATGTCGCCAACTTACAGAGCGAACCCTATTGGCGAAAGGTGTGAGCGAATGAGTACACTCTCAACCGTATTTCTCCTTATCGGGCTAGGCTGCTGCGATGCTTCACAGGCTCAGCCAGGCATGCTGACAGGCCCCCAGCAAACCATAGCCATTCATGCCGCCAACTACCAAGAACCCGATCCCTCTTATGCCAAATGGAGCCGTCTTGCTTTCAGGGAAGCCGGCAAAGTATATACCCTGCTCGATTACAAGTACATGGGCCATTCCCATGTTGCGGCTGGCGTGGATCAACAGCAGTTCCGATTCTGGGTCAGACATCAAGGCAAGGAATTTCCGCTGATTGTTTCGATTCGGTATAACCCTGTTACAGAGAAGCTTTACAGCATTGATATGGAACAAGAAAAAAGAGGGAACCTGCCGATCCTATAGATCCGCAGGCTTCCCTCTTCTTTTGAGCTGGTTCTGCCGCATTTTCTCTTCCGTCCCTTGTTCGCTGGCGGCGAAGATGATTTCATGCTTGATTTCATCCGGCAAATACTGCTGCTGAACGAAGTGGCCGGGGTAATCATGCGGATACATATATCCTTTGTGCCCGAGCTTCTCGGCACCTTTGTAATGGGTATCCCGCAGATGAAGCGGCACATCGGCGGATCTCACACGCTCCATCAGCTGCTCCGCGCGGGAAATCGCGATCGGGATGGAATTCGACTTCGGACTTTCTACGGCGAACAAAATTGCCTGGGAAATGATGTACTTCGATTCCGGCCAGCCAATCTTATGATAAGCGTCCATGGCTGTCACGGACTGGATCATCGCCTGAGGGTTCGCCAGGCCGATGTCTTCGCTGCAGCAGACGATCAGGCGCCGCAGGAACGTCATGGGATCCATGCCGAGCTTCTCGACGGCATAGAAGAACCAGAACAGCGCGGCGTCGCTGGAGCCGCGTAAGCTCTTGTGGAAAGCGGACAAGACGTCGTATTGCGTCGACTCGTCCGCTTTCACGATCGGGCGGCGGATCGACTCCTCCGCCACCTCGAGCGTGATCCGAACCGTGCCGTCCGGTTCGGGGGAAGTCGTCAGCGCTGCCAGCTCCAGCGCGTTCAGGGAGCGGCGGATGTCGCCGACGGCCATCCGCGCGATGTGCTCCAGCGCCTCCTCGTCCACTTGGAGGCGCATGAAGCCGAGCCCCTTGACGGGGTCGGCGATGGCTCTGCGCATGGCGATCAGCGCATGCTCCGCCGTGAGGGGCTCGAGCTGAAACAGCGTCGAGCGCGACAGCAGAGCCCCGTTCACATGGTGGAACGGGTTCTCTGTGGTCGCCCCGATGAAGATGAGGATGCCCTGCTCCACGGCAGGCAGCAGCGCATCCTGCCGCGAGGTGTTGAAGCGGTGCACCTCGTCAAGGAACAAGATCGTCTTGCGGCCGTACATCGCTTTGTTGTTTTTGGCCAGCTCGATGATCTCGCGCACGTCTTTGACCGAAGCATCGACCGCATTCAGCTTCATGAACTCGCCTTGCGTGCGGTTCGCGATGATGCCGGCTAAGGTCGTTTTGCCGGTCCCCGGCGGGCCGTAGAGCAGAATCGAGCTGACTTGATCGGCTTCGATGGCTCTGCGCAGCAGCTTGCCTTTGCCGACAATCTGCTCCTGGCCGATATATTCGTCCAGCGTTGTCGGGCGCATCCGGTCTGCCAGCAGCTTCCCGGCCGGTTCTTGTGATGCGGCATATGTAAACAGGTCCATGTTGACTATCCTTTGCTTTGTAATGAAGTGATGATCGAACTTGTACCATTATAACCTGCGGGAGCTGAGCCTGTCATGTCTTACGTAGGGTCAAACCGCTTATTGCGGGGCGTGCAGGTACTGATGCGTGTCGGAAAAGTAGCTTACTGGTAATAGATTAGCGTGCAGCTATTGTGTGAGTATTAGGGTGATTGGATTGTGTAGGGTGCTATGGGGAGTAGCTATAGTGTTTCTTGCGGGAGCTGCCTTTGGCGATTAGCGTGTTTCTTGTGGGGAGCTGATAGGTTAGTGTAACTCGTAAGGCATGTGTAGATCGGTGCGACAAAGTGTTTGAGCTGACCAGAGCCGCCTTCTAACGGACACACAAGACGCTATTTTGCGTTTCTAGCCCTATTGGAAATCTAACGGACAGGAGAGCCGCTATTCGGCTGTTTTTGGAGGTTTTCGGGGCATTTTAGGCCAAATAACGGCTTCCCAGTCCGTTAGAATTTAGATTAGCCCTAAAACAGGGAAATAGCGTCCCCTGTGTCCGTTAGAACCCGTGCTCGCCCGCCTGCTTGCCACACTGCCACTCCGCCATTCTGCCATTCTGCCATTTAACCGCTTATTGCGGGGCGTGCAGGTACTGATGCGTGTCGGAAAAGTAGCTTACTGGTAATAGATTAGCGCGCAGCTATTGTGTGAGTTTTGGCGTGATTTGGATTGTGTAGGGTGCTATGGGGAGTAGCTATAGTGTTTCTTGCGGGAGCTGCCTTTGGCGATTAGTGTTTCTTGTGGGGAGCTGATAGGTTAGTGTAACTCGTAAGGCATGTGTAGATCGGTGTGACAAAGTGTTTGAGCTGTTCGTAACCAGAACCGCCTTCTAACGGACACACAAGACGCAATTTTGTGTTTCTAGCCCAATTGGAAATCTAACGGACAGGAGAGCCGCTATTCGGCTGTTTTTGGAGGTTTTCGGGGCATTTTAGGCCAAATAACGGTTTCCCAGTCCGTTAGAATTTAGATTAGCCCTAAAACAGGGAAATAGTGTCCCCTGTGTCCGTTAGAACCCGTGGCTAGCCCGCCTGCTTGCCATTCTGCCATTCAGCCACTCCGCCATTCTACCATTCTACCATTCCCTCATTCCGCCATTCTGCCATTCACCATTCTGTCCTCCCTCATTCTGCCACTCTGCCATTCACCATTCTGTCCTCCCTCATTCTGCCACTCCGTCACTCTACCATTCCGCATTCTAGCCCCCCGCATTCTGCCACCCCTGCCCTCCGCCGTTCCTTCGTTCTGTCAGTCATCTGTCTTCCTGTCTTCCTGTCTTCCTGTCTTCCTGTTTCTTCTTTCCTGCTTTCCTGCCTACCTGACTTCCTATCTTCCTGTCTTCCTGTTTCTTCTTTCCTGCTTTCCTGCCTACCTGTCTTCCTGCCTTCCTGCCTTCCTGTCTTCCTGTCTTCCTGTCTTCCTGCCTCCCTGCCCCGCCCGCATAAAGCAAAAAAAAACGGATGCCCAAGGGCATCCGCTCAGGGCATCCGTTCATCTTCAAACCTACTTCTTCAAGCCGCTCTCCAGCAAATCCTTCACAGCTTCGCTCACCATAATGAGTCCGGCTACTGGAGGAACGAACGCATTGCTCGCCGGAGGCTGCTTCGCTTTGCGAATCTCCGGGGCATTCGCCGGCACGATTTGCTGCGTGACGTCCTCACGCGGCTTCATCGGCTCCTCGGTCGAGAATACGACCTTAACGCCTTTCTTGATGCCCTCTTTGCGCAGCTTCTGCCGCACCACGCGGGCGATCGGGTCCATGCTCGTTTTGGAAATATCCGCAACTTTGAACTGCGAGGGGTCCATCTTGTTGGCGGCTCCCATGCTGGAGATGATCGGAATCTTCCGCTCCAAGCATTGTTTGATCAGATGAATTTTGTACGAAATCGTATCGCTCGCATCAAGCACATAATCGATATGATGCGCGAATACTTCCTCATACGTCTCCTCCGTATAAAACATCCGCAGCGAGATGACGTCGCATTCCGGATTAATCAGCTTGATGCGGTCGCGCATCAAATCCGCTTTCGGCTGACCGACCGTCGTCATCAGCGCATGAATCTGGCGGTTGATATTCGTGATATCAACCACGTCTTTATCGATCAGAATCAAGCGGCCGACACCGGTCCGCGCCAGCGCTTCGGCAGCGATGGAGCCGACACCGCCGATACCGAGTACCGCGACGGTGCTGTTCTTCATCACTTCCAGGCCCTCAGGGCCGATGGCAAGTTCTGTCCGAGAAAATTGATGAAGCATGGTAACACTTCCTCTTAATATGGTTCTTAGGCTTTGGCAGGCTGCTTAAGCGCTAAGCGAATCGACAGCTGCTCGAGCTGCTTGTCGTCGACAGTTCCCGGCGCATCCATCAGCAGGTCTGTCGCGCTCGCCGTTTTCGGGAATGCGATCGTTTCTCTCAAGTTGTTGCGGCCTGTAATCAGCATGACCAAACGGTCGAAACCGAAAGCGAAACCGCCGTGCGGAGGCGTTCCATATTCGAACGCTTCCAGCAAGAAGCCGAATTTCTCCCATGCTTCCTCATTGGAGAAGCCAAGCGCTGCGAACATTTTCTCTTGAACCTCACGCTTATAAATACGCATCGAACCGCCGCCCACTTCGTACCCGTTCAAGACAAGGTCGTAAGCTTGAGCGCGGATTTGGCCCGGATCCGTATCGAAGAGATGAATGTCCTCTTCGTTCGGACGCGTGAACGGATGGTGTTCCGCTACATAGCGTTTGGCTTCTTCGTCGTATCCAAGCAGCGGGAAATCAACAACCCATGCGTATTTGAATTGCGTATCGTCGATCAAACCGAGGTCGCGGCCGATTTTCAAACGCAGGTTACCGAGTACGTCCGCTACAACTTTCTTCTTGTCTGCGGAGAAGAGCAGCAAGTCGCCTTCCTCAGCGCCCAGACGCTCTGTCAAAGCGGCAATCTCCGCTTCGCTGAAAAATTTCACGATCGGCCCTTTGAACTCGCCGTCTTTCACTTGAATCCACGCCAAGCCTTTGGCCCCGTAACGCGCCGCGAATGGCAGCAGGTCGTCGATCTCTTTACGGCTCCAAGTACCGCAGCCTTTGGCGTTCAGCGCCTTCACTTGGCCCCCGCCTTTGACTACATTCGCAAATACTTGAACGCCGGAAGCTTCAACGATATCCGACACATCTTGAAGCTCCAGTCCGAAACGCAGGTCCGGCTTGTCGGAGCCGTACTTCGCCATAGCATCGGCATGCGTGATGCGTTGGAAAGGACGAGGAATTTCCACTTGCGCAGTTTCTCTCATCAAGTTAACGACAAGCTCCTCCAGAATGTCCAGAAGCTGATCCTGGGACAGGAAGGAAGTCTCGATGTCGACTTGTGTAAATTCCGGTTGGCGGTCTGCGCGAAGATCCTCATCACGGAAACAGCGTGCGATTTGGTAGTAGCGTTCAAGACCACTCACCATTAACAGCTGCTTGAAAATTTGCGGAGACTGCGGCAGCGCGAAAAACTCGCCTGGATGCACACGGCTCGGCACCAAGTAATCGCGTGCGCCTTCCGGCGTGCTTTTCGTCAAAATCGGCGTTTCGACTTCAATGAATCCTTGATCGTCCAAGAAATTACGGAACACTTTGGACGCTTTGGAGCGCAGCATCAACGTTTTTTGCATTTCCGGACGGCGCAGGTCCAGATAACGGTATTTCAAACGAACGGCCTCATCCACTTCAACACCGTCTTCAATGAAGAACGGAGGCGTTTTGGCAGCGTTCATGATTTCAATTTCAGTTACTTGCACTTCGATTTCGCCTGTAGGAATGTTTTTGTTCACTGTTTCCAGATCGCGTTCTACAACTTTCCCTTTCACGGCGAGCACATATTCATTGCGTGCACGGTCGGCAATCGCCAGTGCATCTCCAGAGAAATCAGGGTTAAAAACAATTTGGACAAGTCCGCTGCGGTCGCGAAGATCGATGAATAGAACGCCCCCTAGGTCGCGTCTTCTTTGCACCCACCCGTTTAGTGTTACAGTCTGTCCTACTTGGGCTTTCGTCAGCTGCCCGCAATGATGTGTTTTGAGCATCATAATAGTATTGCCTCCTCATAAGTAGTTATACAACATTTATTCGAATAGTGTTTTTGCGGCATTCGAGCCCAGGTCCACTAAACTCACCGTAACTTGCGAACCGGTTTCCATCTGCTTCAGCGTAATTTCGCCGCGAGCCAATTCATCGTCCCCGAGAATCGCCACATATTTCGCTTGGAGACGGTCCGCGGATTTCATTTGCGCCTTCATTTTGCGGCCTTGGTAATCTTTCTCCGCCTTAAGCCCTTGGATACGCAGCTGCTGCAGCAGCTTCGTCACTTCTTTCTCCGCCGCAGCGCCAAGTCCAATCAAGTAAACATCCAGCGGCTCCGGCTTCGGAATTTCCACGCCCTGCGCTTGGAGCACGAGAAGAATGCGCTCAAGGCCCAAGCCTAAGCCGACACCCGGTTGATCGGTCCCATGGCCGCCGATTTGTTCCACGAGGCCGTTGTAGCGTCCGCCTCCGCCAATCGTATCGATGGCGCCAATGCCGGCGGCTTTGTACTCAAACGCGGTGTGCGTGTAATAATCAAGACCGCGAACGAGACGGGGATTCACCCGGTATGGAATTTCCATTGCAGACAAATGTTCTTTCACTTGAGCGAAGTGTGTGGAACATTCTTCATCCAGGTAATCCAGAATCTCAGGTGCGCCTTCGCCGTACTTTTGATCGATTTTGCAATCAAGAATACGCATAGGGTTTCTGTCGTAACGGGACTGGCAGTCCTTGCAAAGCTTATCTTTCACCGGTGCGAAAAACTCCTGCAATTTCTCGCGGTAAACCGTTCTTACCGAAGGCGTACCGACGGAATTAATTTCGACCGTGACGTCTTTGAGACCGATTTCTTTATAGAACGTATAACCAAGAGCGATCACTTCGGCGTCCATGCTGGGATCGACGGATCCGAAAGCTTCGATGCCGAACTGGTGGAATTGGCGATATCTTCCGGCCTGCGGCTGCTCATAGCGGAACATCGGACCTACGTAATACAGCTTGGTAACATCCGGTACCCCGTAGAGCTTATTCTCGACATAAGCCCGCACGACACCTGCCGTACCTTCAGGACGCAACGAAATGCTGCGGTCTCCCTTATCCATGAAGGTATACATTTCTTTCTCCACGATGTCGGTCGTTTCGCCAACCCCTCTTGAAAACAGTTCCGTGCTTTCGAAGATCGGTGTCCGAATTTCTTTGTAATTAAATCTTTGACACAAGTCTCTCGCTTTGTTCTCCAGGTACTGCCACTTCTCGACTTCACCGGGCAGAAGGTCCTGTGTGCCTTTCGGCTTCTGAATGCTCATGTGTTCAACCTCCCTTTATCTCATCAATAACAAAAAAATCCCCCGCCCCTGACATTCGCCAGGGACGAGAGATTTGATTAACAAATTCACCCGTGGTACCACCCACATTCAGCCAATTATGCGCTCCTGCTCACAGCATGGAGGGACACAATCTGCACTTTACGGTTAACGCCCGCGAAACGCATTGCCGCTACTAGACCGATCGACGGAAGCCGATCTGCCGTTCCCAGCAAGTCCTCGGGGAGGTCTTTTCGTTCGCTCATCATTGGAAGCTCGCAGCCTGGACTTCCTTCTCTGATAATGTGGGGGCGACATACTTTATCCCTTCAACGGATCACAAAGGTATTGAATTATTGTTTATTGTAAACATTGCCAGAAGCAAAGTCAAGCATTATGCGCCTATTCGACAATTGTCTCTTGATTCATTTAATGAGAATCCGCCCATTTTTGCAACTCGTCCATCACGGGCTTAAGACCTCTTCCTTTGGCAGTCAGTTCATATTCGATACGAACCGGGGTTTCCGGGTACACATGTCGGACAATGATCTCTGCAGCCTCGAGTTCCTTGAATCTCTCTGAAAGCATCCGGTCGCTCATGCTCGGGATCAGAACGGAAATGTCTTTAAACCGCTTCGGGCCGGTCATCAAGACATGAACGATAAGTCCTGTCCATCGTTTTCCCAGAAGTTCAAAAGCATTCTCGAATTTAGGGCACAGTTGATAGTGTTCCATATAAATCATCTCCTTATAAACAATTTTAACATAGTCGCTTGACAAAAGTAAGTATTGCGTAATAATATACTAACATAAAGTAAGTAATTAAATAAAATTTATTTTAAGAGGAGTTGTTAGTGATGGCTTTAGGTCTTCTTATTATTCGTTTGGTGTTAGGTTTAACATTTGCGGCGCACGGTACGCAGAAAGTATTTGGTTGGTTCGGGGGCTACGGTCCCAAGGGCACGGGCGGCTTCTTCGAATCGATCGGCATTAAGCCCGGTGTGACGATGGCCGTTCTTGCGGGACTCGCGGAAATTGCCGGTGGCTTGCTCTTCGCCGCAGGCCTTTGGACACCGCTCGGCGCTGCCCTTATTATACTTACTATGCTGGTCGCGATCGTGAAGGTACACGGCAAAAGCTATTGGGCTTCTTCCAACGGTTATGAGTACAATTTGCTCTTGATCGCCGTTGCCCTTGGCGTAGCGCTGATTGGTGCCGGTGACTACTCCCTGGACGCTCTAATGTCAAAATAAATCGATAACCGCCGCTGATTAGCGGCGGTTTTGCTATGCAAAGAAAATAGCCTGCAGCACGTGGCGGCAGGCCTCTAGACAATATATAAATTAAAGGGGGTCGACTTTTATTATATCCCTGCTTGATTAAAGGCATATGAAAAAATGATTACAATTTCATTACAGCGATACTCCTGAATTTTCAAGCATTTTCATTTGTTTCCCCCCGTATATTCGAATTTCTCGCAACATATACATGTACAACAAGGCAAATGGCCTTGAATTTATCATCAGGAGGCTGTAACAATGACAACACAAAACGAGTTTCAAGAAGAACGGCAAGATCTAGTGGTGCTCTTCTCCGAGGAGTCCGAAGCCGAAGCCGAAGATGAAGTAGCCGACGAAGCAGCCGAAGAAGAGGCCATTGAGGATTCGGAAGCTGCTGAGGAAGCCGAAGAAGCAGAGGAAGAAGCGGAAGTCGAAGCGGAAGAAGAAGCGGATGCCGAAGAGGAAGTCGAAGCTGAGGAGGAAGCCGAAGCGGATAGTGAAGATTCTGCGGAAGAAGAAGCGGAAGAAGAAGCGGAAGAATCTGCTGAAGCCGAAGAGGATGCAGCCGAGGCAGACTGAATTTTGTAAGCGCAGTCATCAAAACTTCCACAAGCTTCGAAAAGCAAAAGAGCCTTACCGCCCATCCAATTGCGGCGTCATAAGGCTCTTATTTGTGTTCTCTAAGGCTTGCCCGTTAGACCAACCTTCAAATCTCTAATCATCATGTACGTATCTGCATTCGTTAACTTTTGTTTATCAGCAATCAGGTTCAGCGTTGCGTCTGTCAGCAGCTTGTTCGCCGCCAGCTTCGCTTGTGCATCTTTCGGCTCAGCCGCGATGCCCAATGCTTGTGTCATGGTAAAGGCCGCTTGCTCGAGTGACAATGGGAGCTTGTCCGAATTGTCCATCTTCGCAATCGCCTGCGACACGTCGCCTTTGAAAGCATCCGGTTTCATTTTGCGGGCTCCGCTCACAAGATTCACCATGCGCTTCGGATTCGCCGCGTCGTCCAAACGGAAATTGTTGTCGTACGCTCCTGATGCCAATCCGAGCATAAGCGCCGTCTTCAGCCCCTCATACGCTTTATGTTCCATAAACGGCTGAGGCTTAAGCGTAATCGGATGAATCTCCATCCCCTGCTTATTGAGCTGCTCCTGCAGCTTGGCGATCATGTCCTTCGAAGCCGACAGCTGACGGAACGTCATCTTCTCCTGCTTCGCAAACATGGCCGCGGCTCCAGCAGCTTCTCCTTCCGCCATGCCCGTAGGCATCACGCGCGCACTGCCATGAGGCAGCGTATCGTAGCTGGCCGCTCTGCCTACCACAAGCAATCCGTCTATGTTCTTAGGCACCAGACTGCGGAAAGGAACGGCGTATTGTTTCGGCTTGCAAACGACGGTACCGGAATCCGTCGGCGAAATCCGCTGAATATCAACCGGATAAGAGCCGAAGCCGATGCGGTCCCACTGGTCGGCATTCGTACACACGTCGACAATGTTAAGCCTGTATTCTCCCTGCATATGGCGCGTTTCTCTCACGTACAGCTCCGGCGCCGAGCCATCCAGCTCAAGGCTTGCAAACTCGGGGAATGTCTTCTGCATGTAAGCCAAAATGCTAGGCAGCTCTTTTTTGCCGATATCAAAAGCTTCTTGCACCGATTTCGGGTCAAAAGCGTCTACGCCAAAAATTTGCAAAGCGTTGATGAGGACCGTATTGTCATTCTGTCGCCCCATATTGAAGCCCCGCATCTTGGCCCGCTCCTTGTTCACTGGCGGGTATTTGCTCATCTCCCCGTAGCCGAACACGCTAACTTCATTCACACCAGTATCGGGATTATTATCGCCGTTCAAGCGGGTAGCCATCAGGTTCCACACCTCAGGCGTCACGTTCTTCAGTCGGAAGGCCAGCGTTACGGCCATCTTGGAATTCGGGTCGCCAATGTCCTCGTGACCGATCGTAAACGGTACGCCGGCCGCCGCGGCGAAATCACCGTCCTGTGTCGCATCGATCACAGACCCGGCTTTGACGACTTGCGTGCTGCCGTTCTCAAGCGTGATCGTTGCGCCCTGTACATTCTTCTTATCTTCGGAGAGCAGAGGCTCGATCTTTTTCGTTTTGAGCAGCAGATCGATATTCGACTCATTTCTAACCAAATCATAGAAAGCATTGGCTGCCGTATTGACGTCGAAGGAATCACCTTCAATCTTGGCGTACCATTCGGAGAAAAAGCCTTTGTTAAACACATCGTCTTTCCCCAATAGATTCTTGTTCGGGCTATAATTCATATCGATCGAATTGATCCAGCCGAGTGTCATGAGCCCGCCGAGTATTTCCCGGTTGCGGCCGTCGACAAGCAAAGTGTTCAACCCGTTGCGAGCCGCAGAAACGGCTGCCGCAACCCCTTCAGGATCGGTACCGACGACGATAACGTCATACGCATCCTTCGCCTTTTTCACCGATTTCACTTCTTCAAGCTCCTGCTTTTCCTTGCTATGTCCGCTGCTTGTATGATGTTTGTATTGATAATACAGGGATGCTGCAGCAGCCAGCACCGCTAGCAGAATCAAGGTTCCCATCAACCAAAGCCAACCTTTGGAAGTGGCGTTGTTACGATTTCCATTAGCCATTAAAACCAAAGCACCCACCTTGTCTCCTGCTTGCGCGCCGCCTTCCCTCCAGAGGTTCGCTAAGCTTCGCCAGCAGTCGATAATTTTTTCAGCTCAAAATATCACTTGTTAGTTTATCACATTTTACCGGTATATAGAAATTTTGCCGGAAACAAATAAAGCCGCGCACTGCTTGGCAGCACGCGGGCTTTATGGATTTACCGGTACGATTTTTTCGGAATGCTTTTGAGCTTCTCCTGTTCGGAGGTGAATTCGGCGCTGATCTCCACGTCGGCGAGAGCCGGGGCTTGACTGATCCGCTCAGCGATCGTGGTGTGCAGCAGCTGCTGTACTGGTGCCGTCATGATCTGTTGCTTCATGGATTGACGCATCTGGATGCTCCTAACTGCAAGAATCTACAGTTACAGTATACCCAGCAGGCAAATGAATTAATCGAAAGGGCATAAGTGCCCGCTCATTTGCTGTCGATAATCAGAGTAACGGGACCCCAGTTCGTCAAAGAAACGTCCATCATCTCGCCAAAGGCTCCGGTCTCCACCACCAGGCCTTGCGCACGCAGCAGCTCATTGAATTGATCATACAGCGGCTGTGCCACTTCCGGTCTGGCCGCCGCCATGAAATTGGGACGCTTCCCTTTGCGGCAATCGCCATACAGCGTAAATTGCGACACGGACAAGATGTGCCCGCCTGTTTCCAATACGGACAAATTCATTTTGCCGGACTCATCTTCAAAAATACGAAGGCCAGCTACTTTATCGGCTGCATATTTGGCATCCTGTTCGGTATCTTCGTGCGTAATGCCGACCAGCAGCATTAAGCCCTCGCCAATCCGGCCGACGGTTTCACCGCTCACGGTGACTTCGGCGCGCTTGCACCGCTGAACAACAACTCTCATAAGCGTCCTGAATCTCCTTACACGCGCGTGCAGCGGTCAGCTTAGCTTTGCATGATGCGCTGCACGGAATATACGTCTTTCACACGTTTGATTTTCTCGACGACGGATTGCAGATGATCGATATTTTTGATCAGGATCGTCATATGAATCGTCGCCATTTTATTTTTATCGGAACGGCCCGATACGGCCGAAATCATCGTTTTGCTTTCGGAAACGGCTTGGAGCACCTCGTTCAGGAAGCCTCGGCGGTCATGGCCCGTAATTTCAATTTCGACGTTGAAATTGGATTCCACCGCTTCCGCCCATTCGACCTCGATGACCCGTTCCTCCTCGCCCATGCTCGTCGGAATGTTCGTGCAATCCGAACGATGGACGGAGACGCCGCGACCTCTCGTAATGTAGCCGATAATGTAATCGCCCGGGACCGGATTGCAGCAGCGGGCGAAGCGCACCAGCAGGTTGTCGACGCCCTTCACCCGCACCCCGTTCGTCGGACGGCCCTTCCGCTCCGCAGCCGGCGACTTGACTTCCTTCACCTCGGTCGTAAGCTGCAGCACCTGCGCTTCTTCCGCTTCCCGGCGCAGCTTCTCCGTCAGCTTAGTGCATATCTGTGCGGCGGTAATGCCGCCGAAGCCGACAGCCGACAGCATATCTTCAATATCGTTGAAATTGTATTTCTTCGCCGCTTCGAGCAGCTTCTCATCGCTCATCAGCGTTGGCGGGTCAATGGCAAGCCGTTTGAGCTCGCGTTCGATCATGTCTTTGCCTTTCTCGACATTCTCCTCGCGCTTCTCTTTCTTGAACCACTGTTTAATTTTGCTGCGGGCATGCGAAGACTGGGCAATTTTGATCCAATCCTGGCTAGGTCCGTATGAATGCTTGGAAGTCAAGATCTCGATAATATCCCCGGTCTTCAGTTTATGATCCAATGGGACGATACGGGAGTTGACTTTAGCGCCAATCGTACGGTTGCCGACCTCGGTATGAATCCGGTAAGCGAAATCGAGCGGCACCGACCCGGCAGGAAGCTCGATGACTTCGCCTTTCGGCGTAAAGACGAAAACAAGGTCGGAGAAGAAATCCATCTTCATCGACTCCATGAATTCGGAGGCATCGCTTGTCTCTTGCTGCAGCTCCAAAATTTCGCGGAACCAGCTCATTTTGTCTTCGAAGGTGCCGGCTGGAACGATCGAGCCGCCTTCCTTATACGCCCAGTGTGCGGCGATACCGAACTCGGACGTTTTGTGCATTTCCCAAGTCCGAATCTGCACTTCCAGCGGCTCCCCCTTAGGACCTATAACCGTCGTATGGAGGGACTGGTACATATTCGGCTTGGGCATCGCGATGTAATCCTTGAACCGTCCCGGCATGGGCTTCCACAATGTATGGATAATCCCCAGAGATGCGTAGCAGTCTTTGATACCGTCGACAATTACGCGCAGCGCCATGAGATCGTAAATCTCATTGAACTGCTTGCCGCGGGAGCTCATTTTCTTATAAATGCTATAGAGATGCTTAGGTCTTCCGGAGATATCCCCCTGAATGCCCATTTCTTCCAGCTTCTCCTTAATGGAGTGGATGACGTCCTCTATATACTGCTCGCGCTCGGTTCGCTTCTTCTGCATCAGGTTAACGATCCGGTAATACTGCTGCGGATTCAAATAACGAAGGGCGATATCCTCCATCTCCCACTTGATCGTGGAGATCCCGAGTCTGTGCGCAATCGGGCAGAAAATTTCCAGCGTTTCCTCCGCGATGCGGCGCTGGCTCTCTTCGGACTGGTACTTCAACGTGCGCATATTGTGCAGACGGTCCGCTAATTTGATCAGAATGACGCGGATATCCTGCGCCATCGCGACGAACATTTTGCGGTAGTTCTCGTTCTGCTGTTCTTCTTTGGATTTGAACTTAATCCGCTCGAGCTTCGTCAAACCATCGACGAGCATCGCGCATGTTTTCCCGAATTTATCTAGTACAGTTTCTAATGAAACCGTTGTATCTTCAACGACATCATGCAGGAGTGCCGCAATGACCGAAGTGACGTCCATCTGCATGTTCACCAAAATATCTGCTACAGCGAGCGGATGCAGAATATAGGGCTCCCCCGATTTGCGCACTTGGCCATGATGGGCTTCATCCGCGAATTCATAGGCCTCCCGAATCCTCTGCAAATCATTCTCCTTCAGATAGGTGGCTGCCTTCTCCAACAGCTGCTCTATACCCATGCATCTACCCATTCCCTTTAAAGGTTGTATTTTTAAAAAAAGATCTATACTGATTTTTATTCATTATGCCTTCAAGGCAGGCTCCGCGTCAACTATTGGGCGTCAGACTTTCGACAAAAACCATCATTTCGCCATATAACCGCTTTCATTCTTTGCAAATATCTCGGTTCCATCTCCAAGATCACGGACAGCCATTATAAGAAAACGGGACTGTTCCCCGAGCCATATGCATGACTCTTGGGACAGCCCCCGCCAATTATTAATATTGAACTAAGGAAACGACGTCGATGCCATTGAATTTGTTGCGGCCTTCCAAATAGGACAACTCAATCAGGAACGCTGCTCCGACGATTTCCCCGCCAAGCTGGTTGATCAGATCGATGGAGGATTGAATCGTTCCGCCGGTTGCCAGCAGATCATCAGCAATCAGCACCTTTTGACCCGGTTTAATGGCATCTTTGTGCATCGCCAATTTGTCTTTGCCGTACTCCAGGGCATAGTCCACTTCGATCGTTTCGCCAGGCAATTTGCCGCTTTTGCGAATCGGAATAAAGCCCACGCCAAGCGCGTAAGCGAGCGGTGCGCCGATGACGAAGCCCCGTGCCTCGGGACCTGCAATCACATCGATCTGCTTCTCTTGGACCATGACTCTCAGCTGGTCGATCGCTTGTTTGTACACCTCGCCGTTTTGCAGCAAAGTCGTGATGTCCTTGAACCGGATGCCCGGTTGCGGGAAGTCGGGGATGACGCGAATGTAATCTTTGAAATTCATATGATTTCCTCCAATGTTTGGTTTACTGTATCTATATGTTCAGACATCCATTGCTCCAATTCCTTCGCGGATGAATACATAACGACGGATTCCACTTCCTGCCGCTGCATCCGGTGTTGGTACAAACGTGATGCCGTAAGATCTCTCTTGGCCGGAGACGGTTGAAGCTTAACTAAAGCCCCCTGCCTCTCGACAAATTCCAATTCTTCAAAGACGGATAATATAAAATGGATCATGGCTGGCGATAAACCGGACCGTCTGCTGAATGCGGCCAGCAGCCTTGCATCCTGCACATTGAGCTGCCCTTCTTTTTGCAAGGTGCCGTACATCATTTTGAACATATCCCGTGAAGGCAGCGTACTGCCGCTATCCGGTCCAAGCTCAGCGAATACGGGATAACAGCGCATCATGCTCTCAGCCTGCCGCAGAACGCTCTGCAAGCTGGCAAGGCTCCTAGGGAGTGTATACAGAACGACATCCTGCATACGGGCGAATTGCCATCTCCGCGCCGCTTCGTTCCCAGGCCGCAACGGCCCGCTGTCTTGAACGACCCAGTAAGGAATTGCGTCTCCGATTTGAAACGCCGTAGACGCATAAGCGCCTTCGTCCGCTTCGTCGAACAGTACGATCGCCGGCGGCGGCGGCTCGCTGCCGGCGGTGCCGGCGGCAAGCGCGCTCCGGAGCATATCCAGCTTCGCGCTGAGCTGTCCGGCTCCCCGCCAATCAAAGAGCTGCATATGCCTGATTCGCAGGTCCTGCATGACGATTTGCGGCTTGCGCACCCCGTTCCACTCGTTGATCGACAGCTCGCCGAGTACGTCGACCTTGGCCATCGGAGCGATGAATCCGGCCAGGCTTCCCTTGCCGAAGCCGACGGCTTCCACCGAGCAGCTGACCTCCTCCTTCGCTTGGGAGAGCGCGAGCTTCAAATGCTGCTTCTCCTTCCCCATGGTCCGGACTTCACTCAGCTGCAATTCCGTGAACATGAATCTAGGGGCTGGATTCCCCATACCGAATGGCGCCAGTTTATCCAGACCTTCGATACTCGCAATAGGCACCTCATGCAGGGAACAGACCGCATCGGCCTTCAGCAGCGGTATGTAATCATCCTCGGTTAATGCAGCCGCTGCCAGCTCATTCATTCTACGTGCGAAAGCGTCCAAATGTACGGCGCTCAGGCTCATCCCGGCAGCCGCTTGATGGCCGCCGTAGTGGTCCAGCCATTCTTCGCACGCCGTCAGCGCCTTATGCAGGTCGAAGCCGGCGATGGAGCGAGCCGAGCCCTTGGCCATTCCTGTTTGCGGATCTATGCTGAGAACCAAAGTCGGCCGATAGAATCGTTCCACGATTTTGGAAGCGACGATCCCGACAACACCGACGTTCCAACCTTCCTTCGCGACAACGATGACTTTATCGAGGCCCTTGGCCTGCTGCTCCTCAGCCAGTACGAATGCTTCCTTGACCATCTCTTCAACGATCAGCTGCCGTTCTTTATTCAACATATCCAATTCGAACGCAATTTGCTCCGCTTCCCGGTCATCCGAGGTCGTGAGCAGCTTCACTGCGATGTCCGCCGCTTCCAGCCGGCCGCTTGCGTTGATTCGCGGGGCAAGCGAGAAGCCGATGTGCCCGGCCGTAACTTCTTTGCGCTCAATGCCGGAAACGCCGATCAGCGAGCGAAAGCCTGCATACGCCGACTCCTGCATGCGCTGCAAGCCCATCTTGACGATCAGCCTGTTCTCTCCGGTCAGCGGCATAAGATCGGCAACCGTCCCGAGTGCGGCGAATTCCAGCAACTCTTCCGGCAGTCTATTCAGCAGCGCATGCGCCAGCTTGAGGGCTACGCCCACCCCTGCGAGATGCTTAAAGGGATACGGGCAGCCGGGCTTCTTGGGGTTAATGACCGCCAAAGCTTCCGGCAGCTGCTCAGGAGGTTCATGGTGATCCGTTACGATGACGTCGATCCCCAGCTCCTTGCAATAGGCAATTTCCTTTACGGCGCTTATGCCCGTGTCGACGGTAATTAACAGATCAACGCCTTGTTCTTTGGCCAAATCCATCGCCGGCCGGTTCAGACCATAGCCTTCGCGAATGCGGTGCGGGATATACGTATCGAACCGTGCGCCCAAGCCTCGGAGGAGATGATACATCAGCGAGGTGCTGCTTACGCCGTCTGCATCGTAATCTCCATACACCCGGATAAATTCATTGTTCTGCAGCGCTCGGCGAATGCGCTCCACAGCCGGGCGCATATCGTCAAGCAAATACGGATCGTGATAGTAGCGGATGCCGCCATGCATGAATTGCTCGGCCTCCGCCAAGGTGCGAATGTCTCGAAGAACAAGCAACCTGGCCACAAGCGGGTCGATCTGCAGCTCGCGCACGAAAGTTTCTATGAGCATCTCGTCGGCATTACCTATGCTCCATCTTGCCTTTGGTGCTAGCACGGGGTCGTGTCCTCCTTACAACTTCTTTAGTGAATAACGGAAGGCAGATCGTTAAGCTCTGCATCCGTTGCATGTTTATAGGGATAACCCGCATCATACGGCGCGACATGAACAAGCACTTCCGAAATATGATGGAATCGTTTCATCAACTGCTGCTTAACTTTTTTGGAAATTTCATGACCTTCCCAGACGGAAACACGGGGATTCACGCTGATCTTGAGTTCCACAACCACATAGTGGCCCTGTTCTCTGGCTTTCAGGTCGTCAACGGTAATGACGCCTTTGATCAACTGAACGACGGCAAGCAAATCGTCCGCATCCTCCTGCTGGAGGACGTAGTCCTTCTTCGTATGTAAAGTTTCCTTCACGAGGGCATACCCCATTCTCAGGATCATAAGAGAGATGATGATTCCAGCTATCGGATCCAGGTAATAGAAGATCGAGATATCGAGCAGATTAGCGACGCTGGCGCCAAACACCCCGATCAAAGCCACAATAGTAGAGTATATATCGGAACGGTGCGTCCTGCCATTGGCAATTATTTCCGGCGATTCGATGGCTTGGCCAAGCTTGGTTGTGTACTGAAACATGATTTCCTTCAACAACAGAGAAATGCCGATTGCAACAAGCGCATAGGTCTTGGACGTATGTGCCGCCGGCGTCCACAAGGATTTGACGGCGGAGAACCCCATCTCGATGCCCGCAATCAGAATCAACAGGGCGATGAGGACCGTTGTAACCGCAGCTCTCTGATCGAACCCGCCAGGATTCGTATCTTCCTGTGAACGTCCAGCTGATCTTAGTCGAACTAATGCAGCAGATGAACCTGCCACCCCTGCGGCTGAATGCGCCGCGTCAGCAAGCAATGCTTGACTTTGCGTCATGACACCAAGGATCCCTTTCAGACAAGCAAGCGCTGCATTGCCTGAGATCGCTACCCATACTGCCAGTTCCGTCTTCCGAAAACGCTCGTCTTTCACCGTTGACACTCCCCCTGAACGGATACAAAGGCCGCGCAACATTCACGCGGCCGGTTATTATGGTTATTACGCTGCTGCTTTCTTTTTAGAACTGCGTAGCGATTTTCTTTTCAAGAGGTACCAGAGTGAGCAAGCAATGACGATGGACGAATAAGCACCGCTTGTCAGACCGACCAGCTTCGCAAGCGCGAAGAGCTTGATGGATTCGCTACCGAAAATATACAAACAGCCTGCCGCGATCAATACGACGAGAACCGTATTAATATTCCGGGCCATCGTTTGCCAAATACTGTCGTTCACGAGATTCACCAGATCCTCGTCCGTTTTGAGCTTAGCGAACCGCAAGTTCTCGCGAATACGGTCAAAAATAACGATCTTATCGTTGATGGAATAACCGATCGTCGTCAGAACTGCGGCCAGGAACGGAAGGTTGACTTCCAGACGGAAAATCGCAAAAATCGCGATAACCATGAACGCATCGTGAAGAATGGCAATAATAGCGGCAATCGCGAATCGCCATTCAAAGCGGATGCTCACGTACACGCAAATCAGTACGCTGGCGATGGCTACGGCATAGACGGCCTTTAACAGCAATTCCTTGGCCAGCTGCGGGTCGACCGTGTTGATTTCCTTGGAAACCTCGGTGCCGTAAGCCGTTGCGAAAGCTTTCTGGATCGCATTGACGGTAGCGTCGGTCAACACATCGTCGAACCGGATCGATACGCGGTCGCTGTTGTTACCGCCGATGGTCGGATCCGCGTAGTGCGACTTCACTTCCCCGCTCGTCGTAAGGCCCTTCATAATCTCATCCACTTTGGCTTTGTCCAGCTGCTTGCCGACGACAAGATCGATATTCGTTCCGGCTTTGAAGTCGACGCCGAAATTCATTCCCGAAACCAGCATCATAACCAAACCGATAAGTAATAACGCAATGGAAATACTGAAAAAGGTTTTGCGCGTATTTACAAAATCAAACCGTTTCTTAGAGTCCACGGATTTCTGCCTCCTTCACGCCGAAATAACTTGGCTTCTTCAGCAAGTTGCCTCGAATGATCAGGTGCAGCAGCCATCTCGAGAATATGACGTTCGTTAAGATACTAATGACGATACTGAGCATGGTGATGACGGCGAACCCGCGAATCGCGCCGTTACCTACGTAATACAGAACGATACCGGCAATCAAGTTCGTGACATTCGCATCCATGATCGTACGGAAGGAGTGCTTGGAGCCCGCCTTCAAGGACGAGAGAATGCTCTTGCCTGCGCGGATCTCTTCGCGAATCCGTTCATATGTAATAATGTTCGCATCGACGGCCATACCGGCCCCGAGCACCAAAGCCGCAATACCCGGCAAGGTTAACGTTGCGTTCATGAAGTCGAAGATCGCGAGCAGCACCCAGATATAAGTAATCAGCGTGAATGCCGCTACCAGTCCAGGGGCTCTGTAGTAGAACAACATGAAAATGAAGATCAGAATGGAGGCGATGAGGCCTGCACGCGCTGTTTCATGCAAGGATGCTTGTCCCAGCGTTGCGTCCACACGCTGAATATATTTCTCGGTTAACTTCAGCGGCATGGCCCCTAAGTTAATCATTTTCGCTACTTTGGTCGCTTCCGTTACACTCGTTTGTGTTATTACTGCGGAATCGCTGTCAATCGGGAAGTTAACCGCTGCTGTAGATTGCAGTTGATCGTCCAGATAGATCGACAACGTGCTGCCTACCAGTTTCGTCGTTACTTCCTTGAATTTCTCTCTGCTTTTCATCTTGATTTCTACGATCGGCTGCTTCGTGTTCGGATCGTAGCTCAATTTGGCTGCGTTCTCGACGAAGTCCGTACCGTTCATGTAGACGGTTCCGTCCGGTCCTCTGAAAGTAAGAACAGACGGCTTGGACATCAGCGTTCTCACTTCTTCTTCATTCTCCACGCCGGCAAGCCGCACGCGGATGCGGTCCGATCCTTCCGGATAGACCTCAGGCTCAGCTACGCCCAGGGAGTCAGCCCGCTTCGCAAGACTTTCCGCCGCTTGAGTAAGCGTTTCCTTCGTTAAAGGCTGCCCAGCTGTCAAAGGCTCTGCGGTGTACAAAATTTCGAACCCGCCTTTTAAATCCAAACCAAGCTTGATTCGTTCTACAAGTCTAGGGCTTGTTGCTCCGATTGCGCCGAGAACAATAACAACCGTTAGAAAAAAGAACGAGATTCTTTTCCAATCCAGCATCTCTTGCTTGTCTCCCTTCGATACTCAATATGCCTATTATATACAGGTCTGAAAATCGAGTCAATTTAAGCCGTTTCAACAAAAAATAAGCCCTATTCTTAGAATTGGGCTCCTTTATACATACTGATCGTCATCCAGTTCATGAACTGTGTCGATTTCAGCGATAAAATGTCATTTACGATTTGATGAAGGGAAGGGACTCCCGTTTTGCGGTATCGATCGCTCACACAATCCCAAATGTCTTTGCCGGTAACATGCTCATATCCGAGCAATACGAATTCTTCAACCTTGCTTAAGCATAGGCTCTCAATCAACTCATTCAATTCCAGATCGGAAATCGTATCCTGAACCTCTTCCTCGTTCGTGGGGGCTGCTTCGCCATCCGCTTCCGCATGCTCCGGTTTGTCCTCAGGACGTTGAGGAACCACATCGTTATCTTCTCCGTTCATAGCGAGATCCTCCTAAGGTCAGTTTCATACGCAATCTTGTATTATTCGCTATACACTTTCATTTTCCTGCCGGTCTGCCGGCCCGTCCGCAAAATGTTAGCATGAGCTTGACCCGATCCCGCATATTCATAGAGTAAGACAAGTATCGGAAGAGGGTATTGCATTGACGAAGCAGTCATTTATTAGAGGTACGATGATTCTGCTAGCCGCAGGAATTTTGAACCGGCTCCTCGGTTTCATACCTAGAATTACATTGCCGCGTGTCATCGGTGCTGAAGGCATCGGCCTCTATCATATGGGATGGCCCTTCCTCTCCGTCATCCTGACGATCATTACGGGCGGGATCCCCGTGGCTATTGCCAAATTGATCGCCGAGGCCGAAGCGGAGCGCAATGAAGCGCGAATTCGGAGCATTCTGCGAATTTCTCTCGCCATTACGGCGGGACTTAGCATTTTCTTTACGATTGCCTGCATCGCGGGAGCCTCGTGGATCACTTCCCACCTCTTGACCGACTCGCGCGTTTACTACACGTTCCTCACCATGAGCCCCATGATTCCCATTATCGGCATTTCGGCCGTGTACCGCGGCTACTTCCAAGGCAGACAGAATATGATTCCTACCGCCACGTCGCAGATCATGGAAACTTTGATCCGTATCGTGATGGTGCTCGTATGCGCCTATGTGATGATCCCTTACGGTGTCGAATATGCTGCCGCGGGAGCTATGCTGGGAGTGCTGGCTGGGGAAATCGGCGGACTCGTCGTGCTCGCCATCCATTTCAAGTATGATAAGAAATCGTCCCTGCAAACGACTGTTGCCCAGATCGGCACGACGAAAACGAATGGCCGAATGGCCAATTTCCGCAGAATTATGCGCATTTCCATCCCGATTACTGGCAGCAAGCTGATCGGAGCCGGCTCTTACTTGTTCGAATCCATTCTAATCGCGCAAAGCCTTGCCATCGCCGGCATTACAACCTCGCTGGCAACCGCTCAGTACGGCGCTTTGCAAGGGATGATCATCCCGATCATCTTGCTGCCGAGCGCACTGACGATGTCGTTGTCGGTTTCGCTCGTCCCCTCCTTAAGCGAAGCGGCGGCACGCAAAGATATGAAGACGATTCATGCCCGCCTCCATCAATCGCTGAAGCTGGCTCTGGTGACCGGAGCTCCGTTCGCCGTGCTGATGTTCGTTTTGGCCGAGCCTATCTGTACGTATATGTACAACCAACCCGATGTAGGCGTGATGCTGAAAATGATGGCTCCCGTCGCTCTATTCATTTATTTTCAAGCGCCTCTGCAATCTGCCCTGCAAGCGTTGAATAAGCCAGGAGCCGCTTTAATCAACACCCTGATCGGATCGACCGTCAAGCTGATCCTTATTTACTGGCTGGCCAGCAAGCCGGAGCTTGGCATTCACGGTGCCGTTTTCGCCATCAACATCAATATCGTGTTGGTTACGCTGCTGCACTGGAACAGCGTTGTCCGCTTGTTGAAGTTCCGTATGGAAGGCAGCGATTTCGGCAAGATCGGAGCCGCCATGGTCCTCACCGGGGGTAGCATCTACTTCCTCATGTACGTACCTTGGACGAACGTGGAATGGATCCGTTTTATCACATCGGCGCTTCTCGGATTTCTCGTTTATATGATTTCCATAACGGCATTCCGGCTGATTAGCTTGAAAGATTTGAGCCGGCTCCTGCATATGGGCAAAAAGATCATCCGGTAACGGGTTATCTCGCTGCCCTATCTCTTCCGGTCGAGAAACATCCGGCCTCTATGGTCGATCGAGCAGTAAAACACTTCTTTGAAATCGCGCGCACCTTTGATTTGCAGCTGATTTTTGAGCCAGAATCGGGTCTTCCCTATTTTCTCCAAATTATCGTCCTGCACTTTGCCATCCATAATAAGCGGCAGCGGAAGCCCCTCATACCGAATCGTCCCTTTCAAGCCGTGTTCGTCGACGACCGTTTCCTGCTCTTTCTCTTTTTTCTCCATGACGCTCAATTTCCCCGAAGGCTCCAGTATGGCAAACTCCACATCCGCGACATTCATGATTTTATTTTGTCTGAGCTGAAGCATTAAATCATCCAAATTATAACGATGCTTCTTCATCTCTTCCCTGTCGATCATGCCTTGTTTGATAATAACGCTAGGTTCACCATCGAATAGAATCCGCAGGGTTCTATTTTTTAGCGTCACATAGGCAATGACGATCTGGATCAGCACCAGTGTCGCCATAGGAACAAGGCCGCTCATGAGCGGTTTGGCTGAATCTTCAAGGACGAAAACGGCGATCTCAGCAATCATGATTGAGATGACCAGATCGAACAGCGACAATTTCCCGATTTCCCGTTTCCCCATTAGGCGCAGCATGAGAAAAACGACAAAGTAGATCAGCACGGTACGTAAAAAAATGGTCAGAATATCCATGGATGCCTCCCCTGATCTAAGCTCTTGCTTGTTCTCGGAGTTCACTGGTATTCTGACCGTCGATTCACTTCATCATGCAGATTTTACGTATTCAATTGTTGGCAATTACAGCAGGAATAGCTTGAAGTAAAGGGTCGCGGCAAGGAATAGAACAAGGGAAATCGGCGCCGCGACCATGAAGTAAGTCCTGGCGTTCAGCCCTCCTCCTTCTTGCTCGGCAAGCGCTGCCGTATACATGCCGGCAATGGATCCGAACAGCGTCACCCCGCTTCCGATCGCCGTTCCTGCGATGAGGGACCACCAAAGCGGCTGGACAGAGGTTTGCGAATAACTGTGTATGTCTTGACCGATATGCTCGATCACAGGAATCATCGCGGCTATATAGGGGACGTCATCAACAACCGCAGAACCGAATCCAGTAAGCCACAGAAGCAGGATGGAAAGGAACGGCACGCTGCCTTGGGCGATTTCCAAGCCCCTGGCCGCAATGAATCCCGAGATGCCGGCGTAGGTCAATCCGCCGACCATGATGAACAGACCGAGGAAGAACAGTCCCTGCGAATCCTGCACGCCATGCCAGACCGTTCGGTAATCCCGTGTCTGAATGAGCCCAAGAAGCTGCTTATAGTTGAGAGCCAGCATGGCCACAGCTCCAATCCCCGCGATAAACGAGGCTTCCCACTCCAATAGTCCTTGAAATATGACAGCCAGCACGGTCAAACCCGTAACCAGGCAGCCGCCATAAAACAAGAACCGGTCCTCCGTTAAATAGGCGTCCGGCTGCAAACTGAGCACCTCGCGCTTGTACGTTTCCGGGATGATCATTTTCCTTCCATAGAAGAACCACAGGATCAAATAGACGATCGCCAGCAGGATGATCATAAGCGGTCCGATCCGGAGCAATATGGAGCCCGATGTCACATGCCCCCCTGCTCCGATCAGCCTGTTCGACCAATTGCCCATCAGGGTCGCGGCTCCTCCCAAATGTGCGGACAGCAGCGCTGAGATCAGAAAGGGCACTGGCGATAATTTCATCATTTTACTCGTTTTGAGCAGCAGCGGGACGATCACGGCAATGGCTGCAAAACCGTTAAATAAAGCAGCAACTGCGGCAGTGAGAACGGACAAGCTCATCAAAATGGTAAAGGGTTTTAAGCGAAACACCCGAATAATTCGGCTAGCTGAATAAGAGATAAGTCCTGTTTGTTGAAAAAGTACGGCGATGATAAACCAACTGACAAGAAATAGAAGCAAGTGCCAATTCGCGTAGGTTCCTAAAGCCTTGCCGGCCGGCACGATGCCGAGCACGATCATAAGCAGTGCTCCGCCAAGCGCGGTATACATGCGGTCCCATTTTTCAATCAAGATACATACATAAGCTGCAGCGAAAATGATAAGTGCAAGAATAGCCTGCCATAGAGCGGGTCCTTGAGAAAATTCCGTCATAAATATTCACCTTCCCTTTGAACAGTCTGTACTAATTCTATGTGCTTGGCCATACAATGATGTTAATGAAAAGAATCGAATATAGGAAAGGATTGGTGCCTGTGAACCCTATGCGATCGGTCAGTCAGGTTCGAATAACATCTCCTTTATTTTCCGGGCTTGTGTATTCATTAAGCATGATGACAATTGGGACAATAGTTACATCTTTGTTTTTGCTGCTAACGAGCACACAAGAAAGTTCCTTGCATACGCTAACTACGATCATCCATGCCGTTTCTTTGTTTATCGGAGGCTGGGTGTCGGGCAAAAGAGCCGAAACACGCGGTTGGTATCATGGGGGACTCGTCGGTATTGTGTATTTCATCCTTATTTTTTTGGTAGGCTTCCTTGCATTTGACGCTGGCTTAAACCTGCAATCCCTTCAGTTGCTGGGCATTCTTTTCGCATCTGGCGCGCTCGGCGGCGTCTTGGGTGTCAATACGAAAAAATAAGTCGTTTCCGTGAAAATATCACTATCCCCCTATGGTTGTGGTATAATACTATAGTTATATTCGCAATAATTTCCAATATTAGGGGGAAAGCACCATGAGTCCGTTTCAGTCTATGACGCATGCAACGGTCTATATAGTCATTACAGTCATTGCCTTTCTAATTGCCGCCTCACGCAAAAATCCATTCGCTATAGCCGGAAGCTTCGTTCATGAAATATTCACTTCACGCAAATATTTGCTCCACTTCGTCGCGCTGATTACGATCCTCTTTTTCAACAAGGTTGAGATGTGGGTGGAGAAAAGAATAAATTATAAAGCTGATTTTACCAAATCGATCTACAGTATCGAAGGCAACTTCGTGTCATCGATCCAACATTTCTTCCATAACGATACATTAACCATGATCAGCAGCTATTTTTATGTCGTCGTTTTCCCGTCCGTTATGATTGCTTCCATCGCACTATATACATTCAAGAAAGATTTCAAATTATTCTACGCCGTTTGTTACGCGCTAATGTTCAATTACATGATCGCGATTCCGTTCTACCTGTTCTTCCCGGTCAACGAGGTTTGGGCTTTCCACCCTTCGGTGAAGCTGCTCATCCTTGACGTGTTCCCGACCTTCGAGCAGGATTACCGGCCGCTGTCCGGACTGGATAACTGCTTCCCAAGCTTGCATACGTCGATTTCCGTATCGATGGCCGTCATAGCGGTCAAGAGCCGCAACGCTTTCTGGAAAGTGTTCGTACCGATCTCTTCCGCCTTCATCATCTTCACCATCTTCTACTTGGGCATCCATTGGTTATCCGATATGTGCGCCGGTGTCGTACTTGGTGTGGTGGCTGCCAGATTGGGACTGCGAATCGCAGAGGGGCGTCTCGTGCTTGGCGAGCAGGCGCTGCTTAAGCGGTCGTTCAAGAACAACGAACTTTAATCGTAAAGCAAATAAAAAGCGAGAGCCTGAGAAGGTTCTCGCTTTTTTGATTTTATTCCTTAGCTGCCGTCGATTGAGAAACGGAGTTGATGGCAGAACGATCGAACGTCATTTTCGTTGCGTCGTTTACACGAAGCACGCAAATATCGTCGGTGATTTCCATGATCGTGCCGTGAAGACCGCCGATGGTAACGACCTTATCCCCTTTTTTCAAGCCGCCTAGCATTTGATTGCGAGTTTTCTGTCTTTTTTGCTGTGGACGAATAAGTAAGAAGTAGAGAACTACAAACATGAGCACGAGCGGCCCGTATGTATACAAATATCCTACAGCGCCTGTATCCGCAGTTGTAGTTTCAGCCAATAGAAACATAGGTATCCTCCTTTCTTAAAATCCTCTTTCATTATCATTCAGCCCGTAGCTGGCAAAGAATTCATCGCGGAAATCCAGCAAGCGGTCTTCCTGGATGGCGGCTCTGACATCGCGCATGAGCTGAAGCAGAAAGTGAAGGTTATGAATGGTCGTCAAACGGATTCCGAACGTTTCATCCGCTTTCAACAAATGACGAATGTAAGCCCTGCTGTAATTCGTGCACGTATAGCAAGAGCATTTGGGATCCAACGGACCGAAATCGGTCGCATTCTTCGCATTGCGAATGACCAGCCTGCCTTCGCTTGTCATGCATGTCCCATTTCTGGCGATCCGGGTCGGCAGCACGCAATCGAACATATCGATTCCGCGAATGGCGCCCTCAATCAACGCATCCGGTGAGCCTACCCCCATCAGGTAACGGGGTTTGTTCGCCGGCATCAAAGGTGCTGTATAGTCTAGCACTTCGTACATCAAATGCTTAGGCTCGCCAACACTCAATCCACCAATAGCATACCCCGGGAAATCCATGGAAGTCAACTGCTCCGCGCTCATTCTGCGCAGGTCCTCGTACATGCCCCCTTGAATGATCGCGAACAATCCTTGATCTTCGGGCCGGCTATGACTCTGCAGGCAGCGCTCCGCCCAACGGGTCGTACGCTCCAGCGACTTCTTCACATAATCATACTCTGCCGGAAACGGCGGGCATTCATCGAAAGCCATCATGATATCAGAGCCCAGCGCATTCTGAATCTCCATCGCCACTTCGGGAGAAAGAAACAGCTTGTCCCCGTTGAGGTGGGATTTGAACGTCACGCCTTCTTCCGTTATTTTCCGCATGTTGCTTAAACTGAATACTTGGAAGCCGCCGCTATCCGTAAGAATCGGACGATCCCAGTTCATGAATTTGTGCAGTCCGCCCGCGGCTTTCACAATATCATGTCCGGGACGAATGAACAGATGGTACGTATTGCTCAATATAATTTGAGCGTCCATCGTTTTCAATTCCTCCGGGCTCATCGTTTTCACCGTCGCCTGAGTGCCGACCGGCATAAAAGCCGGCGTCTCGATGACACCGTGCGGGGTATGGACCCGGCCCAAACGGGCTCCGGATTGTTTACAAGTTTTAATCGGTTCGTACGTTACCGCTGCTGCCACTACATCCACTTCCTATTCTAATAAATAAACATTGCATCCCCGAAGCTGAAGAAACGATACCGCTCTTTCACCGCTTCCTCGTAGGCCCGCATGATGTGGGTTCTGCCGGCCAACGCGCTGATCAACATCAGCAAGGTCGACTTGGGCAGATGGAAATTCGTCAATAAAGCATCCACGACGCCGAAGGTGTAACCGGGATATATAAAGATGCTGGTCCATCCTTGCGACGGTTGGATTTCCGCTCCGGCTCCCGCCTGCTCACGACTCAATCCGGCAGCCGTTTCCAGCGTTCTCGCGGAAGTGGTGCCTACGGCGATGACGCGCTTGCCGCTGGCCTTGGTCTCGTTAATGGCTTGCGCCGTTTCCGGCGAGAGAATATAATACTCCGCGTGCATTTGATGCTCTTCGACGGTATCGACGGACACCGGCCGGAACGTGCCTAATCCGACATGAAGAGTGATGAAGGCGAGTCGGATCCCTTTGGCCTGCAGCTTCTGCAAATAAGGTTCCGTGAAGTGCAAGCCCGCCGTCGGCGCAGCCGCCGAGCCTTCATGCTTCGCATAAACGGTTTGATAACGTTCCCTCTCGGGCAGCTGTTCCTTGATATAAGGAGGCAGCGGCATTTCGCCCAGCTTATCCAAGATTTCGTTGAAGATGCCCTTGTAGGTGAATTGCAGGACGCGAGCGCCCATCTCGCCGACTTCCACAACCTCCGCCGTTAACAGTGGAGCGCCGGCATCTCCCTCATCTTTGCCGAAAATGGCTACGGCACCAAGCTGCATCCGCTTCCCAGGCTTAACAAGCGCCTCCCAGCGGTCTTCGCCCAGCTGCTTGAGCAGCAGGAGCTCCACCTTCGCCCCGGTGTCTTTCTTCACGCCAAAGAGCCGTGCTGGAATGACCCGCGTGTCGTTCATCACGAGTAAATCCCCGGCTTCCATGTAATCGATCAACTGCTCGAACGTACGATGGCCGATTTCTCCGGTTTCTTTGTTCAAAGTAAGCAGCCTGGACGCCGTGCGGTCAAGCAGCGGCGTCTGGGCAATCAATGATTCAGGTAGGTCAAAATCAAATGCTTGTACATCCATGAGTGTGTATTCATTCCTTAGTTATGTTGACTCCAGCGTAATAGGTCTGAAGTATTTTTTTGTAATCATACCCTTGTTCGGCAAAGCCTCTCGCGCCCCACTGGGACATGCCGAGTCCGTGTCCGAAGCCCGTGCCGCGAAACACGAACGTCTTGTTCGGGCCAGGCTGTACGCTGCCGGTTGCCGGCTTATCGGCCGGTTGATCCGCCGGTTTGGAGATTCCTCCCGTACCTAAGGCCGATAAATCCGATTTCTTCAGTGCCGTCGGTTGAGACTGGCCGCCTGAAAGCACATAGACCGAATCGCCGTCAGGCGCGTTCGTCTGTGAGCTTCCCGCTCCGACAATCGCCAGTTGGCTTGCTTCCGGGCTATTACCAGTATAACTTCCTGCTCCTTCAATTTCAAACCGTGTGCTCGGCAATCCGCCAAGCGCCGTGCGCAGCGCATCCGGATACGGCACTTTCACGACAATGCCATTCGCTTTCAGCTCCGTAACTCTGCCGGAAGGACCGCGTTTCGAAATTTCCAGCGACTGCAGCTCCCCGTTTACCACAGCCCCTGCAGCGGCTAATTTGCTTTTGATTTCTGCCGCCGTATAAGGGCCTCTGATCCAGGAATAGGCATTGGATTCTTTCTCCTGACCGAGAATGACGACTTTCTCTTTGGCCGCGAGTTGATCGATGGCCGGATTAGCCACATTATCCACATATGGCGCCAGCCGCACGTTGACTCCCGGTTCGGTGGCTTCATAATACGAAGCTCCGTCCTTGTTCTTCTGGCCGGTATCTTTCAAATATAAAGCGGAGACATACCCCGCCCGTCCGTCGGCCAATTGAACGCGGTACCACGTCGCTTTACCTTTCTCCGCGCCTTCATCCGGGCTTGGCACTGCGCGCAAATAATTGACCGGATTGCCCCAAACCTCGGAAGGATCGGCGGTCATTCCGCCGGAATTGGAAGAAAAGACAGGAGAGATAAGGCCGCTGCTATCGGAAATCACTTCATCCTTCGTAGCATCCACCGCTTGATTGCCTGCGGCAAACTCTCTCTGGACGCCATAGTAAGCTTGGTCCAGTGTCGTATCCGTCACTTGCGCGATCTCATACTTGTCCCCTTGCTTAATGGCAAACGTCCGCGCTGCAACGGCTTGAGCTTTCAACGCTTCGGCAGGCCAACCCGCGCTCAGCTCGGATCCGAGGACGCCGTATAAATAGGCTTCCATCGGTACTTCATTCACAAGCGCCAATTTGTTCTGGTATGTACTGATTTCCATGTCCCCGCGATATTTGCGGTCCGCCTTCTCTTTCACACCGATCATTTCACCCTTGGGGTGGACCAACGTTTTCTGCTGCCCGGCTCCTGCGGCGAAATGTGGAATTGGATCCGCACCGTTCGCAGATGCCGTTACATCCCCCCGGCGAATAAGATAGGCTGACTTCGTATCCGCCGCTTGCAACGGAACGCCGGGAACCGCTTGCTGGGCCGTCTGCTTCACGGCTTCCAGCTGTGCGGCAGTCGCTTCGCTGCCTACCCATACGCCGTACGCCGGCTTGCCCGCCGCATCCTCCTGCACGGCGAGATCCGCCTGAATGCCGGCACCGGCGTATACGGCCGCCTGCTGCAATGCCGCAGCCTCCGTCGGGTACGTGCCCGCGCTCAAATGGAACGGCCCTGTCATCACCGGCGGAGCCGACTTCGTCAAGGCGGCAACCGTCCCGTCTTTCAGCGCCCCGGCTGCGGCGCTTTCGGCCGCCTCCTTGGAGGCATAGCTGCCGTAGAATACTTGATAAACGGTTCGGCCTTGTTTCACACGGCTTATCACGTAGGCATCGCCTGACAGAGTAGCCAGCTTGGCATGGAGCGTTTTGGCAGCGGTATAATCGGCCGTCTCCAGCATCATTGCGCCGTACTGGTCCAGCGACATCCGAAGGGTGGTGTCCGGTGCGCTTAGCCACAGCTTCTCGGGAGCGCCTGCTGCGCTGCGCACGCTGACGTCCATTCCGCCTGCGGAGCTAAGCGTCACTACGCCTTCTAGCAATTTGTATTTGGCAGAGTCTATGAATAAAGCGACGCGAACTTCATCCAAATGTTTGATGCCCGCCGCGTAGGCAGAGGGATTAAGCCCCGGGGCAGTTGCTAACAGTAATGCGGCTGTCGTGAGCAACGCCATTGTCTTCGGGGCCAGCAGCTTTCTTATCGGTTTCATTCGACAATAGTTCCTTTCCTTATGCAGCATTCTACTAAGTTAGACTCTATCATGTTGCAGAAGTTTTGTTTAGTAGAATAATAAAATAAGGCTGCGCCCTCCGTGAAAGCGAAAGAGGAGCCCGCCGGCTCCTCCCTTACGTCTTCATGACTTCTGTTCCGGCACCGGCAAGCCCAGGTGCTGGTACGCCTGCGGCGTCACGATTCGCCCTCTCGGCGTACGCTGCAGAAACCCGATCTGCAGCAAATACGGCTCATAGACGTCCTCGATCGTCTGGCTCTCCTCGCCGATCGTGGCGGCAATCGTCTCCAGCCCGACAGGACCGCCCTGGAAGCTCTGGATGATCGCCCGCAGCATCTTATGGTCGATCTCGTCCAGACCCAGGTCGTCGATCTGGATGCGCTTCAGCGCCTCTCGGGCGATGTCGAGCGTAATGATGCCATCGCCCTTCACCTGCGCGAAATCGCGCACCCGCTTCAGCAGGCGGTTGGCGATCCGCGGCGTTCCGCGCGAGCGCATGCCGATCTCGCGCGCCGCTTCGCCGACGATGCCGACCTGCAAAATGTCGGCCGTTCGGGAGACGATGTAGGTGAGCTCCTCCACCGTATAGAACTCCAGCCGGGAGACGACGCCGAAGCGGTCGCGCAGCGGCGCAGACAGCAGGCCGACGCGCGTCGTCGCGCCGACCAGCGTGAACGCCGGCAAGTCCAGCCGCACCGAGCGGGCGCTCGGCCCCTTGCCGATGATAATGTCAAGGGCAAAATCCTCCATCGCCGGATACAGCACCTCTTCCACCGTACGGTGGAGGCGGTGAATCTCGTCGATGAAGAGCACGTCGCCCTCCTGCAAATTCGTCAGGATGGCGGCCAAATCGCCCGGGCGCTCAATCGCAGGACCGGACGTGGTCCGGATGTTCACGCCCAGCTCATTGGCGATGATGTTCGACAGCGTCGTCTTGCCCAGCCCCGGCGGTCCGTACAGCAGCACGTGATCCAGCGCTTCCTTGCGCATTTTGGCCGCTTCGATATAAATCTTGAGGTTCTCCTTCGCTTGTCTCTGGCCGATATATTCAGCCAAATAACGAGGGCGCAGGCTGTACTCAATGGCGCTGTCCTCCATCATCAAATTAGCCGATATAATCCGGTCATTCTCCATGGTGATCCTCCTCAGAGCTTTCCGCAGGAAAGCTTTCTTCGTCGATATGAACGACTTTACTTCACATCAACCTTGATAAACCGTACGTCCCTAAGGGCCGGCGTTATCGTTTATTCTAGGTAAGCAGCTGCTTAACTCATCGTATATAAAGCCTGCAGCGCATGCTTCATCAATACATCTACGGAATCCGAAGGATTGGCCTTCGGCTTCACCTGCAGCCAAGCGCGGTCGGCTTCCGCCTCCGTATAACCGAGTGTCATGAGCGCTTCCTTCGCTTCCGCCCACACCGAGCTGCCTTCCGTAATTTGGGCCGAGCCTACAACGCTTAACGCCACCGCAGCCTCAGGGCTCGAGAAGGTCACAGATCCTAATTTGTCCTTGAGGTCCAAAATAATCCGTTGAGCCGTCTTCTTGCCGATGCCGGGAAGCTTCGTTAGGAAAGCCAAATTCTCTTGGGAGATCGCCAAGATCACGGCTTCCGGCTTCCCGCCGGCGGCGAGGATGCCTAGAGCAACCTTGGGCCCGATGCCCGTCACATCCAGCAGCAGCCGGAACAAAGCTTGCTCATCGCGCGATGTAAAGCCGAACAGCAAATGCGCATCTTCACGCACATGGTAATGCGTGTACAACGTTACATCTTCATGCTCCGCATGCGGGAGGGCATACGGGTTCGGACAAAACACGCGGTAGCCCACGCCATTCACATCCAGCACCGCATACTCGCTCTCCCTTAGCGCAACTTTCCCTCGTAAGAAATCTATCATCTTTTTCTAACCTCATTTATTCTAGATTGCAAAGCAGAAGAATGCGCATGGCAAATCGCGATCGCAAGAGCATCTGCCACATCATCGGGCTTCGGCACCTGGGACAGCTTGAGCAAAATTTTGACCATTTCCTGAACCTGATGTTTCTCGGCATTCCCGTAACCGACAACCGACTGCTTCACTTGAAGCGGCGTATACTCCGCAATCGGCAGCCCCGCCTGTACGCCGGCAAGAATCATGACGCCCCGGGCTTGCCCCACGGTGAACGCCGTCGTCACGTTGCGGTTAAAAAACAGTTTCTCTATGGACATTGCGTCCGGTTTATACTTCTCTATCAATTGCGTTGTAGCGTCATAGACGTCCTTAAGCCTCTGCCCCGGATCCGTATGGGCTTGCGTCTGAATCGAGCCGTATTGGACAGGAACAAGCTTACTGCCGATCTTATCAATAAAGCCAAAGCCTACAATCGCGATCCCCGGATCAATCCCCAGAATACGCACAGCATTTCTCTCCTATCCTTCAAAAAAGCGAACATATGTAGTCATTTCTCATTATAGCAGATAACAAAAAAAAGAGATAGACTCCGGTTTCCCTTCATCTACCTCATCGTATCGAACAATTTTACGGTGTTGTCATCGCTCTTTCCGTCTCTTCCACGGCATAATCGCTGAAAGTCGATAATACGCTATTATACTCCTCCATATCAGAGATGCGAATTCCGTCCTTCAGCTGCTGCACCGTATCCGGCGGCAAGCTGCTTTCCAAGTACTTGATATTCAGTTGAAAAAACGTCCGAATCACATTGTCTTTGTCCGGCGTTCCGTTGAACAGCGAAAGATTGCTGCTGCCGTCGATGCCAAAAACGGCTTTCTCCTTGCATGCCGGAGACAAATCCTCAATATGTTCGGTAAACGTGACATTCCCGTTAGCGCCTACGCTCAGGATCCAGTCCGGATGCTTCACCTGCATGTCAAGCAGCTGCTCCGAGCTTTGGAGACCGAGCTGGATGCGCTCTTCGCCGCACACATACGACTTGAGCAAGTAGCTTTCTCTGCTGTCCGTAATCCGCTTCAGCACATCGGCAGCTTCCTTCAGACGCTGGTCGTCTTCCGGTGTCAGCGCGGCAATGACGGCCTGGGATGGGGAATTATCCGAACCCGGCAAATAATTCGTCGCATATAATATAGAGCCGGCCGCACCTGCAAGGAAGCACATTCCCAATGCCAACCGATTGCGTTTCCAGCGAAGCCTTCTTTTCCAATGTTTCAAAAATCGCTGTACATTCACGGGTATCCCCTTCATTCTCTTTTTTACCCGTATTGTTTCCATTTGCATGTGGCGCTATACATCATTTACCATAAGGAGAGAATCATCAAACAATCTAGACGGACGGTGAAGCTCTATCATGAAAGGTAGAAGACGGATTAAGCGTACGACACTCCTGATCATTGGAGCTGTCCTGCTATGGGGAGCGGTCGCCATCTGGAACGAAGTGTTGAAAATTGAAAAAGGCTCGACGATCCCGCGCTCAACATCGGCTTCACATCCACAAACCGATAAAAGTAACCAAACCTCCATAATTTCGGAAACAAATGGGAATAAATTAACGGTAAAATAGCTTAATAATTTGACTGTAGCCGCAGAAATGATATAGTCAGAAGTAGATGAAATATTCTCAATACTTATTCGGGGAATACAATATATATTTGACCTAGGCAGAGGAGGGGGAATCAACATGAATGTGGCAGAACTTCAATTAATTCAATTATCCAGACGGGGCGATCGGAATGCTTTCGTGGAATTAGTCGAATTATACCGCAACAAAATACAAAAGCTGGCTTTCCGCATGCTTCACAACAAGCCCGATTCGGAGGATATCGTTCAGGAGACTTTCATTCGCGTATATTTGAACTTAAATCATTACGACGAGAGTCAGAACTTCTCAACCTGGATTTATCGAATCGGCAAAAATGTGGCCATCGACTTGCTGCGCAAAAAGAGACCCGTTCAATCCCTGGATGCCGAGCTGAACGATCACGATGACGATTACAGCTATTACAGCAAGCTCGCAAGCACGGACCAATCGCCTGAGAGCGCTGTGCTTCAAACGGAAATTCAAGATCACATGCACACCTCCATCAATAAACTGGCTGATAAATATAAAAGTGTCATCACCCTGTATTACTTGGAGGATCTATCTCTTCAAGAAATCAGCACGAAGCTGAATTTGCCGATCACCACGGTCAAAACGCGGCTGCATCGCGGGCGTGAGCTGCTCCGCAAGAAGTGGGGCATGAATTTCGTCGTTGGCCTTATGGTCTTCTTCACCATCGGGATGGTCGCTTAAGCGACGACCTCCCTTCGCACAGATAAGCCTCCTGGTCCACGTCCGTGGAACCGGGAGGCTTTCTTCATGTTAGAAATTAATCCAAGGCATCGTTGGTCTCGCTTCTTCCTTCTCCGGAGCTAACCGGTGTTGACGCTCGATGAATGCGTGAAGGGCGTCCGTTCCCGAAGGCTTCGTTTTCTTGGACTTGCCGGAACTTTTGGCCTTCTCAGCCTTCTTGGAGCGAATGTCGATTTCGACGACCTCTTCCTTCTCCGTCTCTTGGGCAAGCTCGTGCGTATGGGCTTGCGGCATGAGCGGCGATTCGAATGGAGCCTGATAATGCGCTCCGGCATACGGAATTCCGTAAGGGCCAGGCTGGAATGCATACGGGTTATGTCCCCCTTGCCCGAGGTGATCGTAAGGGGAGCCCGGCGGGTATAAGCCTGGCATGCCTGACATGCCGTGCTGGTCACCCCATGGACTTGCTGCGTGACCGGTCGGGAAGCCCTCCGGTACAGCCATCCACGGGCTTGCTGCGTGACCGGCCGGGAAGTCTTCCGGCGCAGCCATCCACGGGCTTGCTGCGTGGCCGGCTGGGAAGCCTTCCGGTGCAGCCATCCACGGGCTTGCTGCATGACCGGTCGGGAATCCTTCCGGAACGGCCGCCCACGGCTGTCCCATGATCGACGGACCGCCGCAGCCGCAGCCTCCATCCGTTACCGGAACCGTGTGCTGATGGGACGTGAGCGGCGGGTGCTCCCACGGGTGCTGCGGAGTAGGCGAGAACGCCGGGAAAGCGGCGGCCTCATGTTGATCCGAGCCCGGATAAGCGAATACTTCCGTCGCCGTGATATGAAACTGCTTGAACGGATGAACGGCTTGCGGCTCATACGGCTGATCCAGCCCGATGACTCCAGGTTCCGCGCCATGCATCATCTCAGCCCCTGCGAAATCCGGTACAGCCGGCTCTTGGGCAGGAAGTATGGGCATGGATGGCATGGATGGCATGGATGGCATTTGCGGCATTTGCGGCATTTGCGGCATTTGCGGCATTTGCGGCATGGACGTCATTGGAGTCATAGGAGGCATCGCTTCGGGCATCGCTTCCGGCATCGCTTCCGGCATCGCCTCCTCCGCAATCGGCACAGACGGCGGCGGGCTCGCGATATCGCTCGGCTCCGCAGGCTGCGATTCCGGCATCTGATCGAACGGCATCGTCGACGGTTTCGACGGCTGCGCATCCGTATGCTCCGTTTTGGGAACGTAGACCACTTCCCCTGTCATAAGTACATTGGGATTTTTGAGCTGCGGATTCGCTTGAATCATCGCTTGGAGCGGCACGTCCCAAGCTTTGCCCAGCTTCCACAAGCTGTCTCCCTGTTGAACGATGTGCTTGTAAACAAAGTCGGAAGCAGGCGGCTCAACCGGCTTCGGCTTGGAAGGTATTTTCACCTTCATGCCGATGTCCAGCTGGTTCGGATCAGCTATTTGGGGATTAAATGCGATGAGTTGATCCAATTCAATATGATGCTTTTTGGCGAGCTCGTACAGGGTATCTCCCTTTTTGACAATATGGATTTTCAACACCTTACCTCCTTTTTTCGTTAGAAAGAACTGGCATTGGAACCTTAATCACAGTGTTTTCACATGAAAACGTGCAGCGGAAGCCAGCGGCTTATCACAATGATATTACATCTTATGCGCGATTCTAGGCTTTTGCCCCTTTCGGACAAAAAAAATCCCCCGGCCGCAGAAGGCAGGGGGATTGCTGCATTAACTTGTATAAGAATAGCTGGGATAACAGCCCAGAATACGGACCTGGCAGCCGATCGCCTCAATCTCTTGAAGGGCTGAAGGGAGCAGCACAGAGTCCAGAGAACCGGCGATATCAATATAGAAATAATAAGTGCCCAGCTTCTTCTTCGTCGGCTTAGATTCGATTTTGGACAAATTGATCCGGCGCCACGCGAACGCGGAAAGCACCTGATGCAGGGCACCCGGGAAATCTTCCGGCAGCGTAACGAGTATCGTCGTTTTCATGTCTTCCGATGATTTCAGCTCGGGCGCTTCCGCGCCGACAAGCAAGAAACGGGTCATATTGTCTTTATGATCCTGAATTTCCCGCTGCAGCATAGGGACGCCGTAGTTCGTTGATGCAATGGCCGTTCCGATCGCGGCGACCGACGGATCCTGCAAGGTGGACACAAGCCGCACGCCTTCTGCCGTAGAGCTCACCTGCTCGAACTCCGCTTCGCTCAAGTACTGCTTCATGAAACGGGAGCACTGCGCAGGTACGACATGGTGGGACAGCACCTTGCGAATATGACCGTACGGATTGGCGCCGTCGGGCGTTCCCGCGGGATTGGCATACCCGATAAGATTCATATCGATAGGGAATACCCATTCTGCGCGAATCGGGAGATCCACCTCATGAACGAGCCAGTCCACATGCAGGTGAACCGAGCCTTCAAGCGTATTCTCGATCGGAATGACACCCAGCTCCGTTTCCCCTGACGATGTAGCGTTGAAAACTTCGGAAATGAGCTTGTAAGATACGTACGTGAAATCATTGCCTAGAAAATGGCGGGTCGCTTCTTCGGAGAAAGTGCTCGGTCCGAGAATCGCAACTTTCTTCATGCCAGCACCTCTTTCTCCACGAAGGTCTGAAGATCCCCTTCCCCGTCGGCGAGCTGTGTCGTCGTCACGCCTTCGCGGCTCGGCTTCAGCCACAGCGTCTGAGCCTCGATACCTTCCTTGGCCAGCGTCTCCTTCAGGAACGCCTCCAGCTCCGCCTTACGTCCGCTTCGCGCGTCGACAAGCGCCAGCATCGTAGGTCCGGCTCCGCTAAGTGCAACGCCCAGCGCGCCGTGATGCTCGGCTTCCTCCAAGAGCTTCTCCATGCCCGGAATGAGCGCAGCGCGGTAGGGCTGATGCAGCGCGTCCTTCATGGCATGGCGGATCATCTCCAGGTTGCCTGTAGCCAGAGCGGCCACCAGCAAGGACGAATGGCTGAGGTTGAATACAGCATCCTTCATCGGCACCTGCTTCGGCATGACGCCTCTCGCCTTCTCCGTTGAAAGCTGGAATGCCGGTATCGCCACCAGCACCTCCAAATTCGCATCCGGCTCGATTCGAATCGATTCAGCCTTCTCGCCGTCCCAGAACGCTACGACAATTCCGCCGTACAAGCTGGCCCCGACGTTGTCGGGGTGCTTCTCGAGACGGCTTGCAATCTGGAACAGCTCGTACGCCGAGAGCTTGTTGCCAATCAGCGCATTGGCGCCCGCAAGCGCGCCCACGATGGCGGATGCGCTGCTGCCAAGACCGCGCGTGAGCGGAATATCGCTGTACATCGAAATCGCCAATTCAGGATGGACTACACCCGCTTCTTGAAAAACCATCTGCGCGACTTTATAGATCAAATTGGTCTTGTCCGTCGGAATCCCTTGCATTTGATCACCGATCAAGCGAATCGTCGTGTGATCCGAGATGGCCATGTCGATCCAGGCATATAAATTCAAGGCCATCCCCAGTGAGTCAAAGCCAGGACCTAAGTTAGCCGTACTTGCCGGCACCTTCACTCTTACCTTTTGCACTGCCCCATAACTCATTTCGAAATTGCGCCTCTTTTCTATTTAACCTTCTACGCGGTACACGCTCTTGATCGCGTGAATCACGTCCATGGATTCGAACTGCTTCAGCACTTTTTTCATGCTGGCCTGGTTCGCGTCGTGTGTAATAATGATGATTTCCGCCTTCGGATTATGCTGGTTCGGATGCTGGAAGACCGACTCCAAGCTGACTTCGTGCTGAGCGAAAATTTGTGTAATTTGCGCGAGCACCCCCGCTTTATCTTCAACGTGCAGTAGAATGAAGTTCTTGCAGGCGATTTGCTCGTCCGTTTTGAGCTTTTTCTCTTTGTAAGGCGCCTGCATCTTGCGGCCGTTCACGCCAAGCTTCAGGTTCCGTACGACCGCAACCAGATCCGCTACGACCGAAGTTGCCGTCGGCAGCTCACCCGCTCCGGCTCCGTAGAACATCGTCTCGCCTACCGCTTCGCCTGTCACGTATACCGCGTTGAATACGCCGTTGACGGAAGCAAGCGGATGGGAATTTTTCACCATCGTCGGCTGAACGCTGACGGAGATGTGCCCGTCATGATTTTCCGCAATACCTAGCAGCTTCACTTCGTATCCTAATTTTTTGCCGTATTGAATGTCCTCTTTGCTTACTTGGGAAATCCCTTTCGCTTCCACATCGCTGAGTGCGACATTGGCGTGGAAGCCGAGTGTGGACAGAATCGTCATCTTGCGCGCCGCATCCAAGCCTTCTACGTCCGATGTCGGATCGGCTTCCGCATAGCCCAGTGCTTGCGCCTCTTTGAGCACATCGGCGTAAGCTGCGCCTTCCTGGCTCATTTTCGTCAAAATGTAGTTCGTAGTTCCGTTCACAATACCCATGATCTTCGTGATACGATCGGAGGAGAAGCCCTCTACGAGCGTGCGAATGATCGGAATGCCGCCGGCCACGCTGGCTTCATAGAAAACGTCGCAGCCGTGTTCGGCCGCTTTCGCCAAGATTTCCGCTCCATGAAGCGCCATTAGATCTTTGTTCGCCGTCACGACATGCTTGCCGTTGCCCAGTGCCGTTAGAATATGCTCCTTGGTAGCCGCAACGCCGCCCATCACTTCAACCACGACATCGATCTCGCTGTCGCTGATCACATCCCACACGTTCTCCGTCAGCTTGTCCGCGTCCACGGAAATGTTGCGGTGTTTGGATTTATCCTGCACCAAAATTTTGGCGATCTCGATAGCTGAGCCCGTCTGACGCTGCAAATCCTCTTGATGCCCTTCAACGATACGAACGACACCTGTTCCTACTGTTCCTAATCCAAGCAATCCAACCTTGATCGGTTTCATCTTGTAATACCTCCCGAATAGTATGCTATCTTAACTGCCTTGACCTATGATCACGGCACGCTTGACTCCGTCTTGCGATTGCAGCCGGTCCAATATTTGACGAATCTCTTCCCCCATCGAAGAGGTTTCGACAGAGATGACGACGTTCGCCATGCCTTGCAGAGGTATCGTCTGATGAATCGTTAGTACATTGCCTTCCAGGTTAGCGATCAACGCGAGTACGCGGGACAGAATCCCCGACCGATGCTCCAGATCCATCGATATGGTGACGATACGCTCTCTTTCCAGCTTGCTCAGGGGATGAATCCCATCCTTATACTTGTAAAAAGCGCTGCGGCTAAGTCCGACTTGCTCAACGGCGTCGTGAATCGTCTTCACTTCGCCCCGTGCCAGCAGCTCCTTCGCCTGCACCGTCTTCAGCACACCCTCTGGCAAAATATCTTCCCGGACTAAGTAGTACCTCTCAGGACCGGTATGCTTGATCGTTTGAAAAAACTCTTTGCTATCCGGCACTACCTTTACCGTCCTCTCTAGAAAGACTATTGTTTACCTATAGAGGACATTATATCGAAACATGATCGTCGAAGCAATAGGCAAATTGGTATTCCCGCCAGCTTTTGCAGCCGCTAGGTTTCCTGTGCTAAGCTGAGTGTACTAGAAAAAGAAAGGAATCGCCAACATGATTACATTGCGAATGATATCTACGGCTCTTCTCTGGAACAGCCGGGACGAACTGCTCATGATGAAACGATCCATGACGCGTACACTTTCGCCGGGATTATGGGCGGCTATCGGCGGACATCTGGAACCCGGCGAGCTGAACAATCCGCGTGCGGCCTGTTTACGGGAAATATATGAGGAAACCGGGATCGAGCATGATGAAATTCGCGATCTGCATATGCGCTATATTTTGCTTCGACTGAATGGGTTGGAAATCCGGCAGCAATTTTTCTATATCGGGCACACCGACATCAATCCGCGCATTACAACGGCTGAAGGCGACCTGCATTGGGTTCCCCGAGAGCTGGTTCTCGAGCGTCCTCTTCCATTTATTTTCCGCTCTTTGCTTGAACATTATTTCACCGCTCCGCCTGCACCGCATCCCTGGATCGGCTCCGCCGGAATTAGCGAGGACTCCGGTCTTTCCACCATACATTGGCATCCGTTCGTCGATCCTATGCAAGTTTAGCCAAAAAAAAGCAGACTTCGATTTCTCGAAGTCTGCTTTTTTGGGTTGCTGCTAGAGGGCGCTGCCGCCATATAGGAACCGGTATTCCCAGTGACGGTTTTCGATGGAATCGATGCGCACCCCGCCGCTTTCTTTGGAATACGTAGAGAGAATTTGTCCGTTGCCTAAGTAGATCGCCACATGAGAGACCGTTTGCGTGGATTTGTTAATCCCGCTGTAGCTGGACTTGCTTGTCCCTTTGTAGGACATGAAAAACATTAAATCGCCAGGCTTCAGATTGTGCCAATCCGTTTTGGCGTTTCCGAGAGATTTGACGTAGCTGCCTTGGCCTCTGGAATCACTTGGCAGCTTCAAGCCAATGCCGTCAAGGAAAGCTTGACGGACGAAATCCGAGCAATCGAACGTACTTGTGTTATTGCGGCTGGAGCCGTACTCGTAAGGTGTTCCTAAGTACTTTTTGCCTGCGGCGATAACCTTCTGAGCCTTCTCACTGGCGGTTCCGCCGGTGCTGCTCGAACCTCCGCCTCCTGACGTTGTTGTGCCTGAGGTTTTTATGTATTTGGCATTGGTGCTGATATATCCTTCACGGCCGTCGGAAGCTCTCACTTTGTACCACCAGCTGTTTACTTTAGACAAAATGGTCACTTTCTCGCCGGTCTTTAAATATCGAATGCGGGATGCATCTGTACTTGCTCCTGTACGCAGGCTAACGGAGCTTACGATTTGACCGGTCGCTGTTGCGGCCGATGCCTCTTGGGGTGACGGGACGGTTACTGCGCCTAAAAGAAGTGCTGGGACTAGCGCTAGGGTAAGTATTTGTTTTTTCATGCGTTTCATGCTGTAAATATGCCTCCTTAGCGGTTTGCTTTTAAGTGTGTACGCTGCCGTTTATATATCTTCGGACGAGGAGGCATGGATGAGGGGGTAGGTTCGTCAAAAAGATAAAAAAGGCCGCCTTCTCCGGATTTCTCCTTTCAGGCTGGCCTTTATCCGATTAGGGAGGCAGAATCCGGCGGAGGCAAGTCTTGCCTAGTAAAGCGTTGACTCTGTTCGGCCCATCTCAGCATCACCTTCTGCGCTTCCTTTCTCTGGAGCAGCGACTCGGCAAGGTGAAAGCCTTCTTCGTAGCTGCCCACTTTATCAAACCACGTCAACCGCAGTCCCGCATTAAAAATAACATGATCTCTCTCACGCTTCAGCTCCTCCGACTGATCCCCGGCAATGATCCGGCGCAGCATCGACACTTGATCCGTTTGGTCCAGCGGCTGCAGGGGCTCGCTCACAAAGCCGAACTTCTGCGGCTCGACCAGCCTTGATTCATCCCCCCATGGCGTTACGATCCGTATCGTACTGTTCTGATAGATCGGCAGATCTTCCGAGCCTTCGATCCCGTTCACTAGGTACACGCTCTGAATTCCGGATTTCATCGTAATGGGAATCAGCGCTTCCATCGTTTTCCGCTGGTTCACGCCGATGATCATGTTCATCGATTGTACGGGATTCATCACTTTCTCGATCGTGTTGATGACGGTGCGCAAACCGATTTGTTCACGGACCGGCTTCAGCTTGCCCAGCGGCGGACACAGCTGTTCCGTGTGGAGGAAGCCGATATTCGTGTGGAATAGCATCGCTTCCCAGGCTTTGCCAGATACATTCATCGCGACTCCGAAGCTCTCGAGTATGTCTTTCATGGCTGTCCCCTGTCTCGGCGGTAGCGCATCGCCTCCATGCAGCACTTGAGGAAAGCCTACCGAAGCTAGCAATAAGGAGACCGGCAGCGTAACGGCGAAATATCGGCGTCCTTCCGTCTGGCCGGCGCAATTCAGCGAATCCTCGAAAGGCTGGTATTTCAAGGAATAGCTGCGGAACACATCGATGAATGCTCTCAGCTCTTCGTCAGCTTCGCCTTTCATACATAATGCCATCAAGAATGCGGCGCATTGCGCGTCCGTGGAATCCCCGCCGGCCATCTCATGTGCAGCCTCGACCGCTTCTTCGTACGATAAATCTCGGGCTATTCCTTGCTGGCCGGATCCTATAGCTTGAATCCATCGCTTCATTGCATCTCCCCCTTTCTCGCACGAATATATGTTAGTATAGTTAACATCACAGAAGGTTGTTTAAGGAAATCGTAATACTTTCCAGTTTATGTGTCAAGTATTATGACATTATGCTGGCGGATTTACCCAGATTACGCGAGTCAGTGACGCGTGAGGGAGCTCAACAGGCGGAGCTCAGGCGGAGCTCAGGCGGAGCTCGCCGGAAGCAGCGCCTTGCTAGGCGAGCAGTAGCAGCCCGCCTCGGTGCTGCCCTCTCGTGCCAGGCGCTGCAGATCCCTCGGCCGGCCGGCTAACGGACACAGCGGGCCTTATTCGGCGCGATACGGCCGCTCGATGATTCTAATGGACACACGCGACGCTATTTGCCCGTTTCTGCGCGATTTCGCCTCCGTAATCGGCAAATAAGGGCTCCGGTGTCCGTTAGAGTTATCACGGCCCCATTTTCGCGCGATTAGCGGCCGTGATGTCCGTTAGCTTCGGCGCGCGCGGCAAGGTGCCAGCCCGCTTCGGAGCTGCGCCCTCACCGCTGGGCTGCAGATCCCTCGGCCGGCCGGCTAACGGACACAGCGGGCCTTATTCGGCGCGATACGGCCGCTCGATAAATCCAACGGACACACGCGACGCTATTTGCCCGTTTCTGCGCGATTTCGCCTCCGAAATTGGCAAATAAGGGCTCCGGTGTCCGTTAGAGTTATCACGGCCCCATTTTCGCGCGATTAGCGGCCGTGGTGTCCGTTAGCTTCGGCGCGCGCGGCAAGGTGCCAGCCCGCTTCGGAGCTGCGCCCTCACCGCTGGGCTGCAGATCCCTCGGCCGGCCGGCTAAC